>NZ_PNOZ01000037.1:0-69432 GCF_002879555.1 Verrucosispora sp. ts21
GCTCGGCGGCTGCGGGGTCGGCCACGAGCCGCCCGGGTCGGCCGGTGGGGGAGGCGACCAGGTGCCGTCCTGCGGCGCGCCGCCCGTCGACCCGGCCGCAGGCGGTGGTGCCCACGGGTCGCTGGGCTGGGGTTGGTAGGGGTCCTGCGGTCCACCTGGGGGCTGGGGGTAGCTCACCGTACTCCTCGGGCACCTGATACCGACGTGAACCGCTTGACGCTACCGCGTACCGGCAACACCGATCGGCCAGCGTCATCGTCCGATCGGCGGCTGCCGGGCGGAGTCCTAGCGTGGCGGCAGGACCGCAGCGGTACGGACCAGATTCGCGTCCACCGCGAAGCGTCCGGTGATCACCGAGGGCGGGTGGGTGGACCCGGCGGCGTCGATCCGGGCCGGTGCGATCCGGGCGGTGAACGTCGCGGTGGCCGGATCCAGCTCCACAAGCGCGTCGTGAAAACCGAGCCAGTCGCCGACGATCGGATGCCAGATCTTGTAGACGGTCTCCTTGGCGCTGAACACCACCGTCGACCAGGCGACGCCGGAGGGCAGCCTGTCGTGTTGCTCCTCCTCCTCGGGCAGGCAGATCAGCCGGCTCACCTCCGCACCGAGCACTCGGTGCTGCTCGGCGTCCATGCCGACCGCCCGGATCTCGCTGGTGCGTCCCACTGCGGCGGCGCAGTAGCCCCTGGTGTGGGTGATGGTGCCGACGGTGCCCGGCGGCCAGACCGGCGACCGGTCGGCGCCGGCGGGGACGGCGACGGCGGGCAGGCCCAGCATGGCCATGGCCCGACGGGCACAGACCCGGCCGGCGGTGAAGTCGCGGCGGCGGCTGTCCACCGCCCGTTCGCCGAGGCAGGCGGCCTCCACGGCGTACAGCTCGCCGGTCCAGTCAGCGGGCTCGGCGACCGCCACCGCGACGGCCGGAGGCAACAGATCACGCACCGCCGACTCCCGATCGCAGGGATCGACCCGTCCGCCCGGTAGCATCGGCGGGCGCTGATTCGTCGATCGGGTGCGGGCAGCGGTGATGGTGGGTGGCGGCCATGGCTCGTGAACGTACCGCAACGATGTAACGCCGCAGCGTTCCCAGGCGCTGTTGGTTCTGCGCGGGGATCACGGTTGCGGTCGATGATCGACGGCGGGTTCGCCTGCCGTCCGAGACGAGGCGGAAGGGAGCGCGATGACGGGTGTTGCGGATCGCTCGGATGTCGGGGTGACTCAGGCGGACACCGGCGCGGTCGCGGTGGTGCCGGACGAGCACGCCCCGCTGACACCCGACTGGACGTGCGGCACCTGTGGCGCGCAATGGCCGTGTGAGTCGAAGCGGGACCAACTGCTCTCCGAGTACGTGACCGATCGCGCGATGCTCAGCGTCTACCTGGGTGCCTGTCTGGCCGCCGCCGCCGAGGACCTGCACCTGTCCGGGTCGACCTCCCTGCAGGATCGCTTCCTCGGTTGGTTGCCCCGCCGCCCCAGACGGTTCTGAAAGTTGATCGCCGCCCCGGTGTGATCAGTGACGCACCGGTCACCGCGGGAAGTTTGGGGCGCCATCGCCGTCTCGTCGGAAAACTGACCCGTGCCGCCCCGTTGTGCCGCTGGTCATGGGTGGTTAAGCTGCTGGTGCGCGCCCCAATCGCCCGCTTCCCCCGTGGCAGGCGATCGGGGCGCGTCCTATTTCCTGCTCAGGCACGACCTGCCTCCGCAAGCCGCGAGGGCTCCGGACGACTGCACCGGCCTGCACGCCAGACGTGCAGGCCTTTTGCGTAGGGCCTCCTCATGCCGATGGCGGCGGACCGGGTCCACGCCGGGAGTCCCGGACACCGGCCCGGGACTCCGCTCACGCGGTCAGATCCAGCGATTGCCCAGCCACATCCGCGCCGACCACTCGGCGTACGGGATGTTCAGGCCCACGAAGATCGGATAGAAGTACGCGAAGCAGATCACCACGAGCGCCACGTAGGCCCCGGCGATCACCGTGCCGATCATCCGGCGATCTCGGCTCGCCTCGGCGTCGGCGCCGTCGACGGGCAGAGTCCCGCTCATTCCGGCCGGTGACGCGATCGCGCCCAGCACGTAGACCACCGCCAGGACGAGGAACGGCACGGCCGGTGCGGCGTAGAAGAAGAACATCGTCCGGCCGTCGAGGGCGAACCAGAACCAGGGCAGCAGCCCGGCGGCCACGGTCAGCAGGATCGCGCCGGCCCGCCAGTCCCGCCTGGCCAGACCCAGCCAGACCAGCGCCACCAGCGCCGGTAGGAACGACCACCACAGCAGTGGCGTACCGAGCAGCAGAATCTCCTCGGCGCATCCTGCTGCTGCCCCGCAGCCACCCTGGGGCTGCACCCAGTGGAACGCCACCGGCCGGCCCAACAGCAGCCACTGCCACGGCCACGACTGGTACTTGTGCGGGTCGTCGAGCTGGCTGTGGAAGCCCAGCGCGGCCTGGTGGTACTGCACCAGGTTCCACAGCGGGCCGATGATCGGGGTGTCGCTGAGCCCGGCCTGCGGATAGCGCTCGGCGAGCCGGTAGTAGCCCTCATTGCTGAGCAGCCAACCCGACCAGCTGACCACGTAGGTGACCGCCATCAGCACACCGGCGAGCACCATCCAGGGAAAACCGTCGAGCATGGTGGCCCGCCAGGGCCGCGGCACCCCGGCCGAGCGGCGGGCACCGACGTCCCACAGCAGCATCAGCAGGGCGAACACCGGCACGAAGAACAGCGCACTCCACTTCACCGCGAACGCGCAGCCGAGCAGCACCCCGGTCGCCAGCCGCCACCACGGCCAGTTCCGCCAGCCACCCGGCGGTCGGCCGGCGCGGCCCCGCAGGGTCGGGTCGAGCCCGGCCTCCAGCGCCCGGGCCCACCGTCGGCGGGTGGCGTCCCGGTCGAGCACCAGCGCGCCGAACGCGGCGAGCACGAAGAAGAGCAGGAAGATGTCGAGCAACGCGGTACGCGACAACACCAGGTGGTACCCGTCGACCGCGAGCAGCAGACCGGCGGCGCAGCCGAGCACCGTGGAGCCGAACAGGCGGCGGCCGATGCGGATCAGCAGCAGCACCGACAGGGTGCCGATGAGCGCCGCCGAGAAGCGCCAGCCGAACTCGGGCGCGGTGGTGAACAGCTGGCCGGGCACCGAGATGCCGTGCTCGGCGTCGGAGTAGCCGAAGGCCCACTCGCCCAGGCCGATCAACCACTTGCCGAGCGGCGGGTGGACCACGTACGACGGGCCGCCGTCCTTGTAGTTCCACTCCACGCCCTTGTCGACAAGGGCCCAGGCGTCCCGCGCGTAGTAGATCTCGTCGAAGATCTTGCCTGGCGGGTGGCTGAGGTTGGCGAACCTGAGGATCGCCGCGATCGCCACCACCACCGCCGTGGCCAGCCAGGACCGGCTGTCCAACCGGGTCTCGACGGTGGCCAGCCGGCGACGGACCATCGCCGGTACGCCGCTGTCGGTCCGATCGGTCGAACCGGTCGTGGCGGATCCGGCATCCGGCTGCGGCTGGTCGGCGCTCGCACTGTGTGCTGTCGACGCACTCGTCACCCGGCGATCGTAGGCTGCCAACGGGGTCGGTGGCGTACATCGTCCCCGAATCCGGTACGACCGTCGATGAAGGAGCGCGCAAACGTGGGTGAAATGTCCGACCTGGGGCGCCTGATTCTGCTCGGGGCTCCCCTCGGCAACCCCGCCGACGCCTCCGCCCGCCTGCGCGACGTGCTCGCCACCGCCGACGTGGTCGCCGCCGAGGACACCCGCCGACTGGGCCGACTGGCCCGCGACCTGGACGTGACGGTCGCCGGGCGGATCATTTCCTACTTCGAGGGCAACGAGGAGCGTCGTACCCCCGAACTGGTCGACGAGCTGACCGCCGGAAGGGTCGTCGCCCTGGTCACCGACGGTGGGATGCCGAGCGTCTCCGATCCCGGTTACCGGCTGGTCCGGGCCGCCCTGGAGGCCGGGATCCCGGTCACCGCCGCGCCCGGGCCGAGCGCGGTGACGACCGCGCTGGCGCTGTCCGGGCTGCCCTCCGACCGGTTCTGCTTCGAAGGGTTCCTGCCCCGCAGTCCGAGCGGTCGTCGGTCCCGGCTGCGTGCCCTGGCCGACGAGGAACGGACCCTTGTCATCTTCGAGGCACCGCACCGGGTCACCGCCGCCCTCGCCGATCTGGCCGACACGTTCGGCGCCGACCGGCCCGCCGCGCTGTGCCGGGAGCTGACCAAGACGTACGAGGAGGTGGTGCGCCGGCCGCTGGGAGAGCTGGCCCGGTGGGCGGCCGAGGGTGACCCGCGTGGCGAGATCACCCTCGTGGTGGCCGGTGCCCCGGCGACACCCGCGACCCGCCCCGACGACGACACGCTGCGCGCCGCGGTGGCCGAACGGGAAGCTGCCGGCCTGACCCGCCGCGATGCGATCACCGAGGTGGCGAGCACCTTCGGCCTGCGCCGACGCGACGTCTACACAATCGTGCACCAGGTGTAAGGAAGGGCCCCTTGTTAACGCCTCAGGTATAGGAAGGGCCCCCTGTTAACGGGCCAGATTCACCAGGCGGCGACGAGGAAGCCAATGGTGATCACCAGTGGGCCGGTGAACGCGGCGGCCACCGCCCAGCGTCGGTCCACCGGGTCGGAGAACCGGGTCGCACCGGTCCACCGGGCGATGCCGGCGGCACAGCCCAGCACCCCCAGCAGGCCGAGCAGCCAGCGCAGGTGGGCACCGACGCCCCCGTCGGCGTACGCGATGTCGGCGGTCGGGCCGGTGACCCGGGCGGGCAGCACCGCGCCCGCGGTGGCCCGCCGCTCGGGCACCCCGCTGACCCGGATGCCGTAGCTGCGGAACCGATCCTCGGCAGCGGCGAAGTTGCCCCGGCAGCGCTGGGACAAGCCGCCGCCGGTGCAGTCGGTCACCACCACGCTGCCCGAGGTGGCATGCCCGACCGCGAGCCAGAGCGGGCCGGCGCTGACCCAGGCGAAGAAGGCCGTGGCCAGGCTCAACCCGACAAGTGCGGCCAACCCGGCCAGCGGGTCCGGTGGACGGTTGGACCGTTTCCGGCCACGCCGCAGCGGCCAGGTGGGTCGCCACCAGGTGCGGGAGGTGCGCGACGCGTCCTGCCGTACCGGTGTGCCGTCCCAGTGCACCTGCTCGATCGGCGCCCAGAACGCCTCCTCCGTACCGTCGTCGGTCCGGCGGCCCCGACGCCCGGCGGACCGCAACGGCACCCGACGCGGCAGCGCGTCGACCGGCGCTCCGGTGGTGGGTTCCACCTCCACCCCGGGCGGCGCGGGGTCGGTGGGCGTCGCGCCGTCGGGCGGCACCGTCCGTGGTTGCGGTGCCACCGCAGACGTACGCGCGGCCGCCGGCACCTCCGACCACGGAGTACGCGCACCTGTGCCCGGATCGGGCCGGGCGTCCGTGGGAAGGCCGTCGTCGTGGTCGCGGGCGGCTCTGCTGCCAGTCACGCGGTTCATTTGACACTGGCACAACTGTCACAGAGGGCAGCTCAGGCAGCGTGTCGGCGACAAATCGGACGACTGGCCGGGTCGAAGTGGTCCGCTTCATCGACCCGGCACCCCCATTGGTTCGCGGCCACCCTCGACGGGTCACTAGGCTTGCTCGTCATGAGTCACGTTCTCGCGGCAGTGGCCTGGCCGTACGCCAACGGCCCCCGCCATATCGGCCACGTCTCCGGTTTCGGCGTTCCCTCCGACGTCTTCTCCCGGTACATGCGGATGGCCGGTCACGACGTGCTCATGGTCTCCGGCACCGACGAGCACGGCACGCCCATCCAGGTGCAGGCCGACGCCGAGGGGTTGACCCCGCGGGAACTGGCCGACCGGTACAACCGGGTGATCGTGGAGGACCTGCACGGCCTCGGTCTCTCCTACGACCTGTTCACCCGCACCACCACCCGCAACCACTACGCGGTGGTGCAGGAGTTGTTCGAGGGGATGTACCGCAACGGCTACATCGTGCCGAAGACCACGATGGGAGCGATCTCCCCGTCGACCGGCCGGACCCTGCCCGACCGGTACATCGAGGGCACCTGCCCGATCTGCGGCTACAGCAGCGCCCGCGGCGACCAGTGCGACAACTGCGGCAACCAGCTCGACCCGATCGACCTGATCGACCCCAAGTCGAAGATCAACGGGGAGACGCCCAAGTTCGTCGAGACCGAGCACTTCTTCCTCGACCTGCCGGCCCTGGCCGACGTGCTCCGCCAGTGGCTGGACACCCGGGAGGGCTGGCGTCCCAACGTGCTGCGGTTCTCCAAGAACCTGCTGGCCGACCTGCAGCCCCGGGCCATCACCCGTGACCTGGAATGGGGCGTACCGATCCCGCTCGACGACTGGCGGGAGCGCACCGACAAGCGGATCTACGTCTGGTTCGACGCGGTGATCGGCTACCTCTCCGCCTCCATCGAGTGGGCCCGCCGCTCCGGCGACCCGGAAGCCTGGCGCAGGTGGTGGTCCACCGACGGGGCCGGGAAGGACGCCCAGGCGTACTACTTCATGGGCAAGGACAACATCGTCTTCCACTCGGTCATCTGGCCGGCGCTGCTCGCCGGCTACTCCGGCGAGGGCAGCAGGGACGGCGAGCCCGGCCAGCTCGGGCGACTCAACCTGCCCACCGAGGTGGTATCCAGCGAGTTCCTGACCATGGAGGGACGCAAGTTCTCCTCCTCCCGCCGGGTCGTCATCTACGTGCGGGACTTCCTCGAACGCTACGACGCCGACGCGCTGCGCTACTTCATCGCCGTCGCCGGGCCGGAGAGCAACGACACCGACTTCACCTGGGCCGAGTTCCTCCGCCGCAACAACGACGAACTGGTCGCCGGGTGGGGCAACCTGGTCAACCGGTCGATCTCGATGGCGGCGAAGAACTTCGGCCAGATTCCGGCGGTCGACCCGAACGGGCTCACCGAGGCCGACGAGGCGCTGCTCGCGGTGGCCCGCGCCGGCTTCACCACGGTCGGTGACCTGATCGCCCGGCACCGGCAGAAGCAGGCCATCGGCGAGGCGATGAAGGTGGTCGCCGAGGCCAACAAGTACCTCTCCGACCAGGCGCCGTGGAAGCTCAAGGACGAGGCGGACAAGCCCCGGATGGGCACCATCCTGCACGTCGCCCTTCAGGTGGTCAGCGACGCCAACACGCTGCTCACCCCGTTCCTGCCGCACTCCGCGCAGAAGGTCCACGAGCTGCTCGGCGGCACCGGGGTGCACGCCCCGATGCCGGTCATCGAGCAGGTCGAGGACCTCGACGGCGGGCCGGCGTACCCGGTGCTGACCGGCGACTACACGCAGGGCGCGCGGTGGGAGTCCGTACCCCTGGAGGTGGGGCGACCGCTCGCGGCGCCCAAGCCGATCTTCCGCAAGCTCGACCCGTCGATCGTGGACGAGGAACTGGCCCGACTCGAGGGCTGAACGGCGCGACGGGCGCGACCCCCGCACCGGGGTCGCGCCCGCGTCCGTGGTGCGGTCAGGCCCGGGCCATCGCCGGCGCCCCGATGAACTCCATGATCGCCTTGAGCACGTCGTCGGCGTTCGTCCACGGAGTGCCGTGCGGCGCGCCCTTGAGGGTGACCAGCCGGCTGTCCGACAGCATCGGCTGCAACCGCTGGCCGGTCTTCGGGTACGGCAACACCATGTCCTTGTCGCCCTGCACGATCAGCACCGGTACGTCGATGCGGGACACGTCGCCCCGGAAATCGGTGCCCCAGGCGTCCACGCTGTCGTGCGTGCCGATCGCCGAGGCCCGCGCGCCGATCTCCCAGTGCGCCCGGTACGCCTCCTCGCTGACCAGCTTGCCCCGGTTCTCGTCGTAGTTGAAGAAGTTGTTGCAGAACTGGGTGAGGTAGGCGAACCGGTCGTCAATGATCGCCTGCTTGAAGCCTTCGAACAGGTTCGGGTCGACACCCTCCGGGTTGTCCGGCGCCTGCTTCAGGTACGGCGCCAGGGGTGCCAGCAGCACCGCCCGGTCCACCCGGTCCGAGCCGTACGCGCCCAGGTAACGGGTCACCTCGCCGGTGCCCATCGAATGGCCGACCAGGATCGTGTTACGCAGATCCAGTTCGGTCATCAGCACGTCGAGATCGGCGGAGAAGGTGTCGTAGTCGTACCCGAGGGCCGGCTGCGCCGAATTGCCGAAACCACGGCGGTCGTACGTGATCACCCGGTACCCGGCCGCGAGCAGCGGCCCGGAGATCTTCTCCCAGGTCGCCCCGTTGAACGGGAACCCGTGGATCAGCACGATCGGCTGACCGGAACCGTGATCCTCGTAGTACAGGTCGATGGGTGCGGAGTTCTCCGTACCGACGGTGATGAAGGGCATCTCACTCTCCTGCGGTCGGACGACATGGTCACCCGCCGCATTCCCGAGCCACCGGCTGATATGCGTGACCCCGGCCCAGACCCGGCGGTGTCCGGTTCGTCAGAGGACGTACGGATGATCGACCACCCGGTCGTCGGTGACCTCGTTGCCGGGCACCCAGGTCTCGTAGACACCCCGTTCGTGACACTGCGCACCGGTCACGTCCACCGCGTCCGGATTCGGATGCCGCAGCCGCAACCGCAGCCACTCCGCCTCCTCGCCGAGCACCAGGCAGGGCACGCCGCGCCAGGTCGCCTGCCGCAGCAGGCGGGACACCCCGTCGACCGGGTAGTGGGCGGCCCGGGTCAGCGCCAACACCCGGAACCCGCCCGGCCGATCCGCCACCGCAGCGCGTACGTCACCTCCGCCGCGTCCCGGCCACCCCCGCCATCGGTACGCAACATCGTGGTGGCCGCAGCGGCACCAGCAGCGGCGCCTCCGGCTCCTCCGCCGGCTCGGTCGGGCAAGTGCACCGCACCGACCTCGGTGACGTGCACGAACCGCCGCCACGGCAACGCCGAGTTGGATCGGGGCACCCACTGGAAACCCGGCACCGCCGTACGCCACCCGCAGCCCGGTCTGCTCCGGCGCCGCGCCCTCGGCGCGAGGGGTGATGCTCACGGCCTCACCTCGCTTCCTGCGGTCACCGCCGCGACGGTAGGACCGCCTGGCGTAGTCGAGGTGAACACCGGGTGGCGGACGGGTGGACCGACCGCGTGTGTGATGCTGTCGCTGATGAGCCAGCCGACCGAGTCCCGCAGCCAGCGCGCCGCGCGCCGCGCCGGTGAGTTCCCGCCCGCACCCGAACCGTTGCCCCGGCCGGTGCTCGACAGCCACACCCACCTGGACATCACCGTCAGCGAGGTCGGGGTGCCGGGTGCCGGTGACGCCGCCGACCCGGTCACCGCGGCGATCGACGTGGCCACCGCCGTGGGCGTCGACCGGCTGGTCCAGGTCGGCGTCGACGTGGAATCCTCCCGCTGGGGCGCCGACGTGGCCGACCGGCATCCCGCCGTACTGGCCACCGTGGCGCTGCACCCCAACGAGGCGCCCCGGCTGGCCGACCTCGACGCCGCGCTGCGGGAGATCGAGTCGCTGGCCGCCCGGGGCCGGGTACGCGGCGTCGGCGAAACCGGAATGGACTTCTTCCGCACCGGCGACGACGGCCGCGCCGCCCAGGAGGAGAGCTTCCGGGCCCACATCGCCATCGCCAAGCGGTACGCCAAGACCCTTGTCATCCACGACCGCGACGCCCACGCCGACGTGCTGCGCATCCTCGACGACGAGGGCGCACCCGACACTGTGGTGATGCACTGCTTCTCCGGCGACGCGCAGTTCGCCGCCGAGTGCGTCCGCCGCGGATACCTGCTCAGCTTCGCCGGGACGGTCACCTTCGCCAGCGCCGGATCGCTGCGTGAGGCCGCCGCGCTGACCCCGCTGGACCAGATCCTCGTCGAGACCGACGCGCCGTACCTCACCCCGATGCCGTACCGGGGGCGGCCGAACGCGTCGTACCTCATCCCGCTGACCGTGCGGGCCCTGGCCGACGCCACCGGCGCCGACCTCGACGACCTCTGCGCCGCGATCTCCGCCACCGGCGAGCGGGCCTTCGGCCCCTGGCGCTGATCGCTGACGTTAAGAAGGGGCCCTTGCTATACACGAGGCGTTAAAAGAGGGCCCTTCCTTACCCGTAGGCTGTCGGGCTATGGCCGCAGACCTGCTCGGACCGGCGGAGATCCGGGACCTCGCCGCCCGGCTCGGTGTCGCTCCCACCAAGCGGCTCGGGCAGAACTTCGTGCACGACCCGAACACCGTGCGCCGGATCGTCACCACCGCCGGGCTCACCGGCGACGACGTGGCGCTGGAGGTGGGACCGGGGCTCGGCTCGCTGACCCTCGCCCTGCTGCCCGTCGCCGCCCACGTACACGCCGTGGAGATCGATCCGACGCTGGCCGCGGCGTTGCCCGACACCGCCGCCCGGCACGCCGGCCCGCACGCCGCGCGGCTCACCGTGCACCACGCCGACGCGCTGCGGATCACCGGCGCCGAACTGGCCGACCCGGCACCCACCGCGCTGGTGGCGAACCTGCCCTACAACGTCGCCGTACCGGTGGTGCTGCACCTGCTGGCCGTACTGCCCAGCCTCCGCCACGGACTGGTCATGGTGCAGAAGGAGGTCGCCGACCGGCTCGTCGCCGGCCCCGGCTCCAAGGTGTACGGCATCCCGTCGGTCAAACTCGCCTGGTACGCCCACGCCCGCGCCGCCGGCAAGGTGCCACCCAACGTGTTCTGGCCGGTGCCCAACGTCGACTCCGGTCTGGTCGCCTTCACCCGCCGCGAACCACCCCGCACTGACGTACCCCGGGAACAGGTCTTCGCCGTGGTGGACGCGGCGTTCGCGCAGCGCCGCAAGACACTGCGGGCCGCTCTGGCCGGCTGGGCCGGCGGCGCCGACCGGGCCGCCGCGGCGCTCACCGCAGCCGGGGTCGACCCCGGCGCACGGGGGGAGTCACTCACCGTCGAGCAGTTCGCCGCGGTGGCCGCGTCGGCCCGAGGCGGTACGTCCGCAGCGCAGTAGGCTGACGCGGACGCGGGACCGGCCGCCTGACACCGTCGAGGAGCTGATCGTGGAGAAGTCGTTCGACATCCCGTCGTGCGGACGGGGTGGCATCCGGTGACCGAGGCCTGGCGACCGGGGGACGACGACGAACGGCGCGGGGCCACCGGACCGGTCCGGGTCCGGGTGCCCGCCAAGGTCAACCTGCACCTGGGGGTCGGACCGTTGCGGCGGGACGGCTACCACGAGCTGAACACCGTCTACCACGCGATCTCGATCTACGACGAGCTGACCGCGCGGCGCGGCGACACCCTCACCCTCACCATGGAGGGCGAAGGCACCGGGGAACTCGCCCTCGACGACTCGAACCTGGTCATCCGGGCCGCCCACGCGCTCGCCGGATACGCCGGTGTGATGCCGCACGCCCGCCTGCACCTGCGCAAACAGATCCCCCTCGCCGGCGGCCTCGCCGGAGGCAGCGCGGACGCCGCCGCCACGCTGGTGGCCTGCGACGCGCTCTGGGGCACCGGCCTGTCCCGCGACGAACTGGCCGGCATCGCCGCCGACCTCGGCTCGGACGTGCCGTTCCTGATCCACGGCGGCACCGCCCTCGGCACCGGCCGGGGCGAGGCGATCAGCCCCGTCCTGGCCCGCCCCACCTCCTGGCACTGGGTGGTGGCCATCGCCGACGGCGGCCTGTCCACCCCCCAGGCGTACCGCGAACTCGACCGGCTGCGGGAGACCGGGGCCGCGGGACCGGCGCTCGGCAGCACCGACGCCCTGCTTGGCGCGTTGCGCCAGCGCGACCCCCGGGTGCTGGCCCGGACCCTCGGCAACGACCTGCAGGACGCCGCCCTGTCCCTGCGCCCCTCCCTGGCGGCCACCCTGAAGGCCGGGGAGGCGGCCGGCGCCCTGGCCGGCATCGTCTCCGGCTCCGGCCCCACCTGCGTCTTCCTCACCGCCGATGCGGCCGACGCCGAGCGGGTCGCCGCCGAGTTGGCCGCGGCCGAGGTGTGCCGGCAGGTCCGCACCGCTCACGGCCCGGTCCACGGCGCCCGCATCACCTGACCACCACGCCCGCTGGTCGCCCAGACCGGTCCGACCATCACGCCCGCTGGCCGCCAGACCGCCCCGACCACCGCGCCGCCTTTGGCAAGATCGCGCTCGATCCGGGATCGAGTGGCCTTATCGCGGGCACTGAGCCACTCGATCCCAGATCGAGCGTGACCTTGGCTGTGTTCCCTGGCTGCGCAGGCTGTGTTCCCTGGCTGCGCGGGCGACGGGGCGCTGCCGGCAGGCGGAGCGCTGCTCCGCGTACCCTGAAAGCCAGGCGTCCCCAGGTGCCCGCCGGCACCGGGACGCCTTGATCATGAGAGGTGGGTTCGTGGCCAACATCGTCAACCTGGACCGGGTGTCCAAGGGCTACGGCGCCGCCGGGCCGCTGCTCACCGACGTCTCGCTCGGCCTCGACGACGCCGACCGGATCGGCGTGGTCGGGCTCAACGGCGCCGGTAAGTCGACGCTGCTGCGGCTGCTCACCCGCGCCGAGGAACCCGACGACGGCCGCGTCACCCACCGCCGTGACCTGCGGGTCGCCTGGCTGCCCCAGAACCTCACCCTCAGCCCCGACGCCACCGTCCGCGACGTCGTGCTCGGCACCGAATGGCTCGCCGAGAGCATGGGCGCCGAGCACGAATGGGCCGGCGACGCGGGCGTACGCGCCATTCTCGACGGGCTCGGCATGCCCTACCTCGGCCTCGACACCCCGGTCGGACCGATGTCCGGCGGCGAACGCCGCCGCGTCGCGCTGGCCGCCCTGCTGGTCCGCGAAGCCGACCTGCTCATCCTCGACGAGCCCACCAACCACCTCGACGTGGGCGGCGTCGACTGGCTGGCCCGGCACCTGCTCGGCCGCAAGGGCGCCCTCGTCGTGGTCACCCACGACCGCTGGTTCCTCGACGCGGTCTGCACCACCACCTGGGAAGTGGCCGACCAGACCGTCCGCGCCTACGAGGGCGGCTACGCGGCCTGGACCCTGGCCCGCGTCGAACGCGAACGGGTCGCCGCCGCCACCGAGGCCCGCCGGCAGAACCTGCTCCGCAAGGAGATCGCCTGGCTGCGCCGAGGCGCACCGGCCCGGACCTCCAAGCCGAAGTTCCGCATCGACGCGGCAAACGCGCTCATCGCCGACGTGCCACCCCCGCGCGACACCACCTCCCTGCAACGCCTGGCCACCGCCCGGCTCGGCAAGCAGGTGTACGACCTGGAGCACGTCCGACTGCACGCCGGCCCCAAGACCATCCTCGAAGACGCCACCTGGCAGGTCGGCCCCGGCGACCGGGTCGCCATCCTCGGCGCGAACGGCGCCGGCAAGACCACGCTGCTGCGGATGCTCGCCGGCATCACCCACCCCGACGGCGGTCGGCTGATCACCGGCTCCACCGTACGGCCCGCGTTCCTCTCCCAGGAACTGCGCGAACTCCCCAGCGAGCTGCGCGTCCTCGAAGCCGTCGAGGAGGTCGCCCGGCGGGTACGCCTCGGCGACCGGGAGATCTCCGCAGCCCAACTCGCCGAGGTCTTCGGCTTCGACGACCGGCGGCTATGGACCCCCGTCGGCGACCTGTCCGGTGGTGAGCGTCGCCGGTTGCAGATGCTGCGCCTGCTCGCCGGCGAACCGAACGTGCTGCTACTCGACGAGCCCACAAACGACCTCGACACCGACACCCTCGCCGCCCTGGAGGACCTGCTCGACTCCTGGCCCGGAACCATCGTGGTGGCCAGCCACGACCGCTACCTCATCGAGCGGGTGGCCGACACGGCGTACGGGATGTTCGGCGACGGGCGGCTGGTGCACCTGCCCGGCGGTGTCGAGGAGTACCTCAGCCGAGCCGCCAACCGGCCCGGCCTCAACGCCGCACCGACCACCGCCGCGGCCACCGCCGCCACCAGCGGGATGAGCGCCGCCGAGGCCCGACAGGCCCGCAAGGAACTGACCCGGTTGGAACGGCAGGTCAGCAAGCTGGAGCAGAAGGAAGCCACGCTGCTCGACCAGCTCGCCGCCAACGCCACCGACTACAACAAGGTCGCCGAGCTGGACGCCCAGCTCAACCAGGTACGGGCGGAACGGGAGCAGATCGAGGAGACCTGGCTCGCCCTGGCCGACGAGATCCCCGCCGGCTGAACTGATTGCCCCTCCTCGACGATGCGCCGACGCCGGGCGGCGACGTCCCGACCTGCCGGGGACCCCGTGTGCGGCGTCACACCGTGGGGTACGGGACAATCCCCGGAAGACCCTGACCCAACGGCGTTGGAGACACAGAAATGGCCCACACCCCCGTCAACCACCCCGCGCGGCCGATCTACCGGGCGCTCGGCGGGCTGATCGGTCTGTACCTGGTGCTCTTCGGTCTGCTCGGCTTCTTCGCCAGCACCGGCGACCCGTTCTTCGGTCAGGGCGACACTCAGGTGCTCGGGCAGGGGACCAACCTCGGCTTCTCGCTGCTGAGCATCGTGATCGGCGCCGTCGTGCTGGCCGGTACGGCCATCGGCCGCAACCTGGACGTGCTGATCAACCAGTGGAGCGCGTACCTGATCATGGTGGTGAGCCTGGGCGGGCTCGCCTTCCTGCGTACCGACGCCAACATCTTCAACCTCAGCGTGGCCACCGTCATCGTGCTCATGCTCCTCAGCCTCGCGCTGCTGATGTCCGGCATGTACAGCAAGGTCGGCACGGACGAGGAGCACGAGGCCTGGCAGAAGGCTCGGCTCGTGCTCTGAGCTGGTTGCGGTGGGGTTTCGCCAGCGCCCGACCCGCTCCGGGCGGCCAGGCTTGATCCCTGCGCGGGTCGGGCTCCGGCGAAACCCTTCGTGGTTGCGCATCGTTCTGGCTGCACGGCCGGAGTGTGGGTGATCCTTGGGGGAACGGCTGACGCCGGTGGGGGTGGTGGGGGACAATTGTCCGGATTGTTCCCGGTGGCGTGGAGGGGTCGATGCCACACTTTCCCATCAACCATCCGGCGCGGCCGATCTACCGGGTGCTGTCCGGCCTGATCGGGCTCTACATCCTGGCGTTCGGCGTCTGGGGCACCGTGTCGACCTGGGGTGAACCGCTGTTCGCCCGCGACGGGAGTTGGGCCCTCGGACTCCGGACCAACCTGGCCTTCTCGCTGGCCTCGGTGATCTTCGGAGCCGTGCTCATCGTCGGCGCGTCCCGGCGCGGCAACCTGGGCCACTACATGAACCTGACCGCCGGAGTCGTCTTCCTGGTCACCAGCATCCTGATGATGTCGTTCCTGCAGACCCGCGCCAACTTCCTGAACTTCTCGATGTCGACGGTGGTCGTGTCGATGCTCTTCGGGCTGATCCTGCTCGGCACCGGCCTCTACGACAAGGTGGGCCCACCCGAGCACGCCGAGGCCGAGCGGGAGCGCCGCTACCACCCCGTCGCCGAGATCCACCGCCGCCGCTGACCCCCCGACGAGCAACGGCTGGCGATCAACCGCTTGCGGCGATCGACCAGCCTGCGGTGATCAGCGGCCGGCGGTGATCAACCCCGGCTTCGCCTCCAGATGCGACAGGCCGTTCCAGGACAGGTTCACCAGGTGCGCGGCCACCGTCTCCTTGCGTGGCTTGCGTACCTCCAACCACCAGCGGCCGGTCAACGCGACCATGCCCACCAGCGCCTGCGCGTACAACTCGGCAAGCTTCGGGTCGTACCCCCGGCTGGAGAACTCCGCGCCCAGGATGTGCTCCACCTGGTGCGCCACGTCGTTCATCACGCTGCTGAAATTGCCGCTCGCGGAGAGCACCGGCGACTCCCGCACCAGCACCCGGAACCCGCTCGTCTCCTCCTCGATGTAGCCGAGCAGCGCCAACGCCGCCTGCTCCAGCAACTCGCGCGGATGGCCGGCGGTCAACGCGGTGGTGATCCGATCCAGCAGGGCGCGGACCTCCCGGTCCACCACCACCGCGTAGAGCCCTTCCTTGCCGCCGAAGTGCTCGTAGACAACCGGCTTGGAGACCTTGGCGCGCGATGCCACCTCCTCGATGGAGGTGGCATCGAAGCCGCGCTCGGCGAAGATCTGCCGGCCGATCGAGATCAGCTGTTCGCGACGTTGAGCAGCCGACATGCGTACCCGTGGGGTCGGCTTGGCCGACGCGGTGCGCACGGTACGACGCCGCTTGTCGCTTCCCTCGCTGGGAACCTCGGCCATCGCGTCACCTCGTTGGCGCTCGGTGACGCCCTGTTGGGGAATGCTGCCTGTCTCTTGCCCGGTCATCCCGAACATACTGCCAGGTAACTTGCCGGTGGACTGTCGACTTCCTCGTCAAGCCGCCTGGTCCGTCGGCTTGACCCGTTTCGCCGCGAGGCGTTCCGGCTTCGGCCAGCGCACGTCCCACGCCGCGCCGACCTTCTCGAACAGCCAGATCACCCGGGCCGAAATGTCGATCTGACCCCGCAGAACCCCGTGCCGGGCACTCGTCGGGTCGGCGTGATGCAGGTTGTGCCAGCTCTCGCCGAACGACACAAGCGCCAACGGCCAGAAGTTCGACGCCCGGTCACCGTGACGCATCATGAACGGCCGCTCGCCGTACACGTGACACACCGAGTTGATCGACCAGGTGACGTGGTGCAGCAGCGAGATGCGAACCAGGCCACCCCAGAACAACGCGGTCAACGCACCCTGCCACGACCAGGTCAGCAGCCCACCCATCAACGCCGGGCCGAGCACCGAGACGATCACGAGTACGGGGAAGAGCCCGCTCACCCGCCGGATGTCCCGATCGTTGAGCAGATCCGGGGCGAAACGCTCCCGGTTGGACAGTTCACGACCGAACAGCCAACCGACGTGCGCGTGGAACAGCCCCTTGGTCAGGCCCCAGAGGGTGGGACCGAACCGCCACGGGGAGTGCGGGTCACCCTCCAGATCGGAGAACGCGTGGTGGCGACGGTGATCCGCCACCCACTGGATGATGTCGCCCTGCACGGCGAGCGAGCCGGAAACGGCCAGGCCCACCCGCAGCCACCGCTTCGCCTTGAACGAGCCGTGGGTGAAGTAACGGTGGTAGCCCACAGTGATGCCCAGGCCGGACACCACGTACCAGAACGCGGCGACGCCCACGTCGACCCAACTGAGCCAGCCACCCCAGGCCACCGGCACGGCGGCGACAATTGCGGCGAACGGGATCACCACGAAAGCCCACAGCGCGACGAGGATTCCGCGTGACTGGGCACCCTGAGTGAGTGGTTTCGGGCCGGGATCGAGTAGGGCGGTGGACATGGCACCTCACACAGCGGTAATGCGAATCTACGGCTACGTCACCGTAACTTAAGGGTCCGGTAGATCGCATCAGACAGCGAAGCGAATCGATGACAAAGTTGTCGTACACCGGTCCTAACCTGCGTCGCATGACCGACCCGCACGGCGACGAGGTGCGCCGCCTGCGCACCGAGGAACACCTCTCCGTCCGCGAGATCCGGGCCCGCACCGGCCTCGGTCGCAACCGGGTGTACGAGCTGCTGCGCGGTGTGCCGCCGCCGGAGCGGACCCGACGCCCCAACGCCAGGGACGACCTGCGGGCCGAGGCGGTCGCGCTGCGCTCGACGGGGCACTCCGTCCCGGAGATCGCGCAGCGGCTGGGCGTCAGCAGGTCGACGGCGTACCTCTGGGTGCGCCACCTTCCGCTGCACCGCGACCCGGAGCAGGAACAGCAACGCCGCCGAGCCCACTCCAAGACCATGACCGAGGGGAGGTGGGCGACGCACCGCCAGGAGCGCGACAAAGCCCAAGCGGCGGTGCACGACCTGGCTGCCCGTGTTGTCGGCGAGCTCGACGACCGGGACGTGCTGTTGCTCGGAGCGGTCAGCTACTGGTGTGAGGGCACCAAATCCAAGCCTTGGCGTCGCGACGACCATGTGCAGTTCGTCAACAGTGACCCGCGGCTGCTGTTGCTCTTCCTTCGATTCCTGGAGGTCTGCGGAGTCGGCCGCGCTGCGCCGAGCTATCGGGTGAGCATTCACGAGAGCGCCGACGCCGAGGCTGCCGCCGACTGGTGGGCGGAGGAACTGGCGTTGCCTCGTGACCGGTTTCAGCGTCCGACGCTGAAGAAACACAAGGTCACTACGGCTCGTCGAAACGTGGGCGATGCTTATCGAGGGTGTCTTGTGATCAACGTGCCGGGCAGCCGCGAGCTCTACTGGCGGATTGAAGGTATGATCGCCGGGCTGTTCGAGTCCGTGCGGCACGTCTGAGCACTGGTTGACGTGGCGTTACGGGTTGACATGTCAATGGGGTGTGGGGTAACGGCAACCCGCAGGCCTTTGGAGCCTTGAGCTCCTGGTTCGAATCCAGGCACCCCAGCACGGGCGGAAGTGCTGCCGATCCTCGTGGCCATGCCAATCGCAACGGATTGTCTGGTTAGCATGGCCGCGAGACTGTCCGCGTCCGACGGGAGCCACGTCGTGCCCGAGCCCCACCTCCGTACCGTCGTCGTGCTCGCCGCCGGTGAGGGCAAACGGATGAAGTCCTCCCTGCCCAAGGTGTTGCATCCCCTGCTGGGTCGCACCCTGCTCGGGCATGTGCTGAGCGCCGCCGAGCCGCTGGCGGCGCAGCGGACGATGGTGGTGGTGGGGCACGGCGCGGATCAGGTCCGAGCGCACCTGGCCGAGGTGGCGCCGGAGGCCGTCGCGGTGCACCAGGCTGAGCAGCTCGGCACCGGGCACGCGGTGCGGATCGCGTTGGAGGCGGCGCCGGAGGCCACCGGCACGGTGGTCGTCCTCAACGGTGACGTGCCGCTGTTGCGTCCGGAGACGGTCGCCGCGCTGGTGGCGGCGCACGAGGGCGAGCGGGCGGCGGCAACGGTGCTGGCCGCCGAGGTGCCGGATCCGACCGGGCTGGGTCGGATCGTGCGTGACGCGGCTGGCCGGCTGGAGCAGATCGTCGAGCAGCGCGACGCCACCGCGGACCAGTTGGCGATCCGGGAGATCAACGCCGGGATCTACGCGTTCGACGCGGCCCGCCTGCGGGACGTGCTGGGCAAGCTGTCCACCGACAACGACCAGGGCGAGGAGTACCTGACCGACGTCTTCGGGCTGCTGGGCTCGGCCGGGGAGCCGGTGGCGGTGCACCTGGCCGGCGACCACACCGAGACGCTCGGCTGCAACGACCGGGTGGAGCTGGCGGGGCTGCGGCGGCTGCTGCGGGACCGGGTGAACGAGCGCTGGATGCGTGCCGGGGTGAGCCTGCTCGACCCGGCCACGACCTGGATCGACGTGACGGTGGCGCTGGACCGGGACGCGGTGGTGGACCAGAACACCCAGCTGCGCGGCGGTTCGGTGGTGGGTAGTGGCGCGGTGGTCGGCCCGGACGTGACGTTGATCGACACGGTGGTGCACGCCGGTGCGACGGTGCTGCGTAGCCACGCGATCGGTGCGGAGGTCGGCCCGGGGGCCAGCGTCGGGCCGTACGCCTATCTGCGGCCGGACGCCCGGTTGGCGGAGAAGTCGAAGGTCGGCACGTTCGTCGAGGTGAAGAACTCCGAGTTGGGTGCGGGTGCCAAGGTGCCGCACCTGTCGTACGTGGGTGACGCGACGATCGGGGCGCGGGCGAACATCGGCGCGGCGACGATCTTCGTGAACTACGACGGGGTCAACAAGAGCCGCACCGTGGTCGGCGAGGGCGCGTTCGTGGGCTGTGACACGAATCTGATCGCGCCGGTCGAGGTGGGTGCGGGGGCGTACGTGGCGGCGGGCAGTGCGATCAGCACGGATGTGCCGCCGGGTGCCCTCGGGGTGACCCGGGCGCCGCAGCGCAACATCGAGGGGTGGGTGGCGCGTAAGCGGCCGGGAACGGTGTCGGCGCAGGCGGCCGAGCGGGCGTTGCAGGGTGGATCGTCCCAGGTGCCGGCCGCAAGTGAAGGTGAGGCAATCCACGGCACTGCCGAGTCGGTGGGCGCGGCGACCGAGGCGGGAGATACTGCAACCGAATAGTCCCCGGCCAGCTACCACCTCCAGGCCGGGTACCACCGACCAAATACGGGAGCAGACGGGCCCATGGGCAGCATCGTCGCCGAAAACCGCAAGAGCCTGATGCTCTTTTCCGGACGTGGCTTTCCGGAGCTGGCCAAGGAGATCGGCGAGGTGCTCGGCGTCGCGCCGACGCCGGCCGACGCGTACGAATTCGCCAATGGCGAGATTTTCGTACGGTTCAAGGACTCGGTGCGTGGTTCGGACGCCTTCGTGGTGCAGTCCGTCACGCATGGGGTGAACACGTGGGTCATGGAGACCCTGATCATGGTGGACGCGTTGAAGCGGGGTTCCGCCAAGCGCATCACCGTGGTTCTGCCGTTCTATCCGTACTCGCGGCAGGACAAGAAGCACCGTGGCCGGGAGCCGATCTCGGCGCGGCTGGTGGCCGACCTGTTGAAGACGGCGGGGGCCAACCGGATCCTCACCGTGGATCTGCACACCGCGCAGATCCAGGGGTTCTTCGACGGGCCGGTGGATCACCTCTTCGCGATGGACATCCTGGCCGAGTACGTGGAGCGCAGGTACGCGGGGCGGCCGATGACGGTGGTCGCCCCGGATTCGGGTCGGGTACGGGTGGCCGAGCGGTGGACCGACCGGTTGGGCGGCTGCCCGCTGGCGTTCATCCACAAGACCCGGGATCCGTTGAAGCCGAATCAGGTGGTGGCGAACCGGGTGGTCGGTGAGGTCGAGGGTCGGGTCTGCCTGATCGTCGACGACATGATCGACACCGGCGGCACGATCTGCAAGGCGGCGGACATCCTGAAGGAGTCCGGTGCGGCGGATGTGATCGTGGCGTCCACCCACGCGTTGCTCTCCGACCCGGCGACGGAGCGGTTGAAGAACAGCCCGATCAGCGAGGTGGTGGTGACCAACACGTTGCCGTTGCCGCCGGAGAAGCAGCTCGACAAGCTGACCGTGCTGTCCATCGCGCCGCTGCTGGCGCGGGCCATCCGCGAGGTGTTCGACGACGGTTCGGTGACCACCCTGTTCGGTGGTCTGAGCTGATCGACGGGATCCGGACGGGTCGGTCGACTCGTCCGGATTCATCCTGGACCGATGCCTGCGGAAAAGGGCTGCGGGTCGGTCGGTGGCGGTGGTACGGGGACTGCCGGAACTTCGGGATTCCGCTCGGGTAGACTGGTGCGGTTGCCACGGCGAGGGTGCCCTGCGGGCCGCTGAAAAGCGCCGCACGGAGGCACCGTGATCGACGCGGTGCTCCGGGCAGTCTGCTGACGCATGAGCCCCTGCGAGCCCCCCGCCCAGCACCGCCAGACGACAAGCTGCCGCAGCGAAGCATCAGGAGTTTTCCCGTGTCCGAGGTAAAGATCAGCGCCGAGCCCCGCACCGAGTTCGGCAAGGGTGGTGCCCGTCGTACCCGCCGGGCCGGCAAGGTGCCCGCCGTGCTGTACGGGCACGGTGAGAAGCCCAAGCACATCGCGCTGCCGGCCCGTGAGTTCGCGGCGGCCATCCGTAAGGGCGGCGCGAACCAGCTGTTCGCGATCGAGGTGAGCGACGGCACCCAGGCGCTGGCGCTGCCGAAGGCGATTCAGCGTGACCCGATCAAGGACACCTTCGAGCACGTCGACCTGCTGCTGGTGCGTCGGGGCGAGAAGGTCACCGTCGAGGTGCCGGTCGAGCTGACCGGTGAGGCCGCGAAGGACACCCTGATCGTGCACGACCACGACACGGTGTCGGTGACCGCCGAGGCGACCAAGGTGCCGGATCACCTGGAGGCCTCGATCGAGGGTGCCGAGCCGGGTGCCCAGGTCACCGCCGCGGACGTCGAGCTGCCGGCTGGCGTGGAGCTGGCCGGTGACCCGGAGCAGGCGGTCGCCACGGTGACCGCTGCGCCGACCGCCGAGCAGCTCGAGGCGACGCTGCCCGAGGTCGAGGTGGCCGACGCCGAGGTCGAGGCCGGGGTCGGCGAGGAGGGTGCCGAGTCGTCCGAGGGTGCCGAGGCCGGTGAGCCGGCGGCTGCGGGTGGCGAGGAGACCGCCGAGGCGAAGACCGAGGCCTGATCGGTTCGTAGGCTGTGCGACAGGCGTCCCCGGTTCTCCGGGGGCGCCTGTCGGCGTACCGGGCTCGCCTGCGGCTTCGCCACGGGCGACGATGACGGAGGGAACGGGCGGTGACGGACGAGACCGGGCCGTGGCTGGTGGTCGGGCTGGGCAACCCGGGTCGGGAGTACGCGGGCAACCGGCACAACGTCGGGTTCATGGTGGCCGATCTGCTGGCTGACCGGTTGGGTGTGAAGTTCGGCCGGTACAAGCGGGCGATGGCGGATGTGGCCGAGGCGCGGCTGGGTTTCGGCGGGCCGAAGCTGGTGCTGCTCAAGCCGTTGACGTACATGAACCTCTCAGGTGGTCCGGTGGCCAGCCTGGCGCAGTTCTTCAAGGTGCCGGCGGCTCAGGTGGTCGCCGTGCACGACGAGCTGGACATCGAGTACGGCCAGGTGCGGGTGAAGTTCGGCGGCGGTGAGGGCGGGCACAACGGGCTGCGCTCGATGTCGAAGTCGCTTGCCACAAAGGACTATGTGCGGGTGCGGTTCGGCATCGGTCGTCCGCCGGGGCGGCAGGATCCGGCGGACTATGTGCTGTCGGATTTCAGCGCGGCGGAGCGCAAGGAGTTGGACTTCCTGGTGGACCGGGCCGCCGATGTGGTGGAGTCGGTGATCACCCGGGGTGTGGAGCCGACGCAGAATCTGTACCACGGCTCCTGAGGACGGCCGGCCGGGCGGCTGGTCGATAGGGTGCGGGTTCGCGGCCGAGCGGGGCGGCTGCTCGGCGTAGACGGAGTGCGACGGGAGCGCGGGGCATGAGCAGCAGTCCTCCGATGGTGGACGGGGAGTTTGCCCGCTGGTTGGCGGCCCGGGCGGGTGAGGCGCTGGTGGGCCTGCGGGCGGAGCTGGGGTTCGACGATCCCGCCGCGTTGAAGGCGGCCGGGGACAAGCTCTCGCATGATCTGATCCGGGCCGAGTTGGCGAGGTGGCGTCCGGGTGACGCGGTGCTCTCCGAGGAGGACGAGGGGTCCCGTCAGGCGTCCGCGGCGCAGGGCGATGCGGGGGCCGGGTCGCGGTTGACCGCCGACCGGGTGTGGATCATCGACCCGTTGGACGGTACGCGGGAATTCAGCGAGCAGGGGCGTACGGACTGGGCGGTGCACGTGGCGCTGTGGGCGCGGGACGCCTCGGCGTCCCACGGTCTGGTCGCGGGTGCTGTCGGGTTGCCGGCACAGCAGCGGGTGTTGGCGACGGACCAGCCGCCCGCGTACCCGTCGGTGTCGGTCGGTGGTGCGGGCCGGTTGCGCCTGGCGGCCAGTCGGAGCCGGCCGCCGGCGTTCCTGACCGACCTGGCCGAGGAGGTCGGGGCGCAGTTGGTGCCGATGGGATCGGCCGGCGCGAAGATCGCCGCGGTGGTGACCGGTGAGGTGGACGCGTACATCCACGCGGGCGGGCAGTACGAGTGGGATTCGGCGGCGCCGGTGGCTGTGGCGACGGCCACCGGACTGCACGCTTCCCGGATCGACGGTTCTGCGCTGAAATACAACGAGGCGGACCCCCGTCTGCCTGATCTGTTGGTGTGCCGCAAGGATCTCGCCAGCCGGTTACTTGCAGCGCTGCGCCGGCATGGCGGGTAGCCTGGCGCTACTTTCTGACATCCCCGACCGGAAAGGTCTGGAAAGCGGATGAGCGAGCGAATCGAGTCGGTGTCATGACCGCGACCGCGGCCTACCAGGTCACCCATCTCGACGCCCTGGAGGCGGAGAGCATCTTCGTGATGCGTGAAGTGGTCGCCGAGATGGAGCGACCGGTGCTGCTCTTCTCCGGCGGCAAGGACTCGATCGTCATGCTCCGGCTGGCGCAGAAGGCGTTCGCCCCGGCGCAGATCCCGTTCCCGGTGATGCACGTGGACACCGGCCACAACTTCCCCGAGGTGCTGGACTACCGCGACCGTCGGGTCGCCGAGCTGGGCCTGCAACTGGTGGTGGCCAGCGTGCCGGAGGCCCTGGCCAGCGGGCTGGTCCGGGAGTCGGCGGACGGGATGCGTAACCGGATCCAGACGCCGGTGCTGCTGGACGCGGTGGAGAAGCACCGCTTCGACGCGCTCTTCGGCGGGGCTCGCCGGGACGAGGAGAAGGCCCGCGCCAAGGAGCGGGTGTTCAGCTTCCGCGACGAGTTCGGCCAGTGGGACCCGAAGAACCAGCGACCGGAGCTGTGGTCGCTGTACAACGGGCGGCACCACCCGGGCGAGTCGATCCGGGTGTTCCCGCTGTCCAACTGGACCGAGCTGGACGTGTGGCACTACATCGCCCGGGAGCGGATCGAGCTTCCGTCGATCTACTACGCGCACGAGCGTGAGGTGGTCGAGCGCGACGGGATGCTCTACGCGGTAAACGAGTTCCTGCCGGCCCGTGCCGGCGAGGACCGGTTCAAGGCCCGGGTGCGGTACCGGACGGTCGGCGACGCCTCCTGCACGGCGGCGGTCCGCTCGGACGCGGACACCGTCGAGAAGGTCATCGAGGAGGTCGCCGCGACCCGGATCACCGAGCGCGGGGCCACCCGGGGTGACGACCGGGTCAGTGAGGCCGCGATGGAGGACCGCAAGCGAGAGGGCTACTTCTGATGACCACCGAGACGCTCGCGCCGGGCGACGCGGCGGACCCGACCCGCGCCGTGGCGGAGGCCCGCCCGATGGATCTGCTGCGGTTCGCCACGGCCGGCAGTGTGGACGACGGCAAGTCGACCCTGATCGGTCGGCTGCTGTACGACACCAAGTCGCTGTTCACCGACCAGTTGGCCGCGGTGGAAGCGGTCAGCGCGGCCCGGGGCGACGAGTACACAAACCTGGCGTTGCTCACCGACGGTCTGCGGGCCGAGCGGGAGCAGGGCATCACCATCGACGTCGCGTACCGCTACTTCGCCACGCCGCGTCGCAAGTTCATCATCGCCGACACCCCCGGGCACATCCAGTACACCCGGAACATGGTCACCGGCGCCTCCACCGCCGACCTGGCGTTGATCCTGGTGGACGCCCGTAAGGGCCTGGTGGAGCAGTCGCGCCGGCACGCCTTCCTCTGCTCCCTGCTGCGGGTGCCGCACCTGGTGCTCTGCGTGAACAAGATGGATCTGGTCGACTACTCGCAGGAGGTCTTCGACCGGATCGCCGACGAGTTCACCGCGTTCGCGGCGAAGCTGGACGTGCCGGACCTGACCGTGGTGCCGATCTCCGCGCTCAAGGGTGACAACATCGTCACCCGCTCGGAGAGCATGCCCTGGTACGAAGGCCCGGCGCTGCTGCACCACCTGGAGCGGGTGCACATCGCCAGCGACCGGAACCTGGTCGACGTCCGCTTCCCGGTGCAGTACGTCATCCGCCCGCAGTCGACCACGGTCACCGACTACCGGGGTTACGCCGGTCAGGTGGCCTCCGGCGTGCTCAAGCCGGGCGACGAGGTGATGGTGCTGCCGTCCGGCTTCACCAGCCGGATCTCGTCGGTGGAGACCGCCGACGGCCCGGTCGCGGAGGCGTTCCCGCCGATGTCGGTGACGGTACGGCTGGAAGACGAGATCGACATCTCCCGGGGCGACATGATCTGTCGTCCGAACAACGCGCCCGCGGTCGCGCAGGACATCGAGGCGATGGTCTGCTGGATGGACGAGACCCGTCCGTTGCAGGTCGGCGGCAAGTACGCGATCAAGCACACCACCCGTGCGGCCCGGGCGATCGTCCGTGGCCTGCACTACCGCCTGGACATCAACTCGCTGCACCGGGACGAGTCGGCGAGCGAGCTGCGGCTCAACGAGATCGGTCGGGTCCGCCTGCGGACCACCGTCCCGCTGCTCGCCGACGAGTACCGCCGCAACCGCACCACCGGCGGCTTCGTCATCATCGACGAGAGCACCAACCGCACGGTCGGTGCCGGCATGATCGTCGAAGCCGGCTGAGCCGCGCCGGCCGGCACCTCCGGCCGGCCCCGCTGCCCCCTGACCCTGCCCAACCTCCCTCGTCAACCCGACTCGTCGTGACGGCCCGCGCCGCATCCGTGCCGCGCGGGCCACACCCGCCTCCGGGCCACGCACCCGCTTCCGGACACACTGGCCTGCTTCCGGTCCGCGCGCCTGCTTCTGGCTCGCGCGACTGCTTACCTGCATCACGCGCCCGATGCGCGGGAGGTGCGGTGACCGAACTCGTAAGCTGTGCGCAGGCCTCGGCCTGATCGCGGGGGTGTCGGCGCAGGGCTCAGCGCGCCCTGGCTTCCGTGCCCGCACGCCAGCGACCGGGACCACGGGCCTGCTTCCGGGCCGCGCCGTACCCAGGGGAGCGGATGTCTTCCCGGAGTTGGCGAAGGTGCGTGGGCGTGCGTTCCAGCGTCCAGAGTGCGGTTGCCTCAGCGTTCCGGGCGGCGTGTGCCCGGCACTCGAAGGTTCCGCGCCATTCAAGGCGCGCGGCGCGGGCGAGTCGGGGCGCACCACGCCGATCGCATCCGCGCTCCTGCCGGCATTTCACACTGAGATCGTGCTCGATCTGGGATCGAGTGGCTTCCGAGCGCGCAGCGCGCGGGGCGTTGGGCGTGGGCAGCGTGCAGCGGGGCTTGAGCAAGCGAGGGCGGGAGCGGGTCAGTCGAGGCGGGTGGCGCCGGTGGCGGGGGTGACGGTGGTGTGGGTGGGGGCGGTGAACCCCCGTCGGGCGTACGCGCCGGTGACGGCGTTCGCGACCGTGTCGGAGTGGTCGGCTTCGACCAGGGCGAGTACGCAGCCACCGAAGCCGCCACCGGTCATCCGGGCACCGAGTGCCCCGGCGGCGAGGGCTGCCTCGACGGCGGTGTCGACCTCGGGAACGGTGATGGCGAAGTCGTCGCGCATGGAGGTGTGTGAGGCGACGAGCAGCGGGCCGATCTGCTGGATCTGTCGGGCGCGCAGCAGCTCGACGGTGTCGCGCACCCGCTGGTTCTCCGTGACCACGTGTCGGACCCGGCGGCGGGTCTCGTCGTCGGGGAGTCGGGCCAGCGTGTCGTCGAGGCCGTCGGTCGGGACGTCCCGCAGCGCGGGTACGTCGAGCAGGGCGGCGGCCTTCTCGCAGCTGTTGCGGCGGGCCGCGTACTCGCCGTCGACGTGGCGGTGCGGGGCGTTGCTGTCGATCACGAGGATGGCGAGACCTGCGGCGTTCAGGTCGAACGGGATGTGTTCCACCTGTTCGGTGCGGCAGTCGAGGAACAGTGCGTGCCCGGCGCGGCAGCGGATCGCCGCCGACTGGTCCATGATTCCGGTGGGTGCGCCGACGTAGTGGTTCTCGGCGCGCTGAGCCAGCCGGGGCTGGGCCTCGGCGGGCAGGTCGAGGCCACCGAGGTCGACCAGGGCGGCGAGCACGGCGGCCTCCAGCGCGGCGGAGGAGGACAGGCCGGCGCCGAGCGGCACGTCGGAGGCGATCGCCAGTCGGGCGCCGGGCACCTGGTAACCGGCCTCGCGCAGCGCCCAGACGATGCCCGCCACGTAGCCGGCCCAGCCGGTGACCCGGCCGGCGCCGGTCACTTCGGCGGCACCGAAGTCGACCGTCTCGCCGGTCAGCTCGGACCAGACCGTCCAGGTCTCGCCGGGCTGCGGCGCGGCGGCGGCGACGGTACGCAGAGGGAGCGCGAAGGGCAGCACGAAGCCGTCGTTGTAGTCGGTGTGCTCGCCGATCAGGTTGACCCGTCCGGGAGCCGCCCAGCGGCCGGCGGGCGGCTGGGCGTACACCTGGTGGAAGCCGGCAGCGGCGCGGTCGGCGACGGTCACGGTTGGGCCAGTCGTTGCGTGCGGTAGAAGGCCCAGGCGTCGGTGATCATGTCGTGCAGGGTCGGCTTCTGCGGCTCCCAGCCGAGTTCGGCGCGGGCCAGCGCGGCGGAGGCGACCAACTCGGCCGGGTCACCTTCGCGGCGGGGCGCCATCTCGACCGGAACGGGATGGCCGGTGACCTCGCGGACCACCTCGACCACCTGCCGGTTGGTGAAGCCGTTGCCGTTGCCGAGGTTGTAGATGCGGTGCTGCCCGGGGACGGCCGCGCCGAGGGCGAGCAGGTGGGCCCGGGCCAGGTCGGCGACGTGGATGTAGTCGCGTACGCAGGTGCCGTCGATCGTGGGGTAGTCGTCGCCGAACAGTTGCAGCTTGTCCCGCCGGTCGGCGGCCACCTCCAGCGCGATCGGGATGAGGTGGGTCTCCGGGTCGTGGCGTTCGCCGAGGGCGGTGTCACCGTCGAGGTACGCCCCGGCGACGTTGAAGTAGCGCAGCGAGACGGCGGCCAGGCCGTGCCCGATCGCCTCGGAGGTGAGCGCCATGTCGACGGCGAGTTTGGTCGCCCCGTACGTGTTGGTGGGGGCCTTGATGGCGGTCTCGACGATGGGCAGCTCGACCGGGTTGCCGTAGACGGCGGCGGTGGAGGAGAAGACCAGCCGGGGTACGCCGGCGGCGCGGACCGCGTCGAGCAGGGCCAGCGATCCGACTGTGTTGTTGTGCCAGTACCGCTCCGGGGCGACCATCGACTCACCGGCGGCGATCAGCGCGGCGAAGTGCAACACGCCGTCGAAGCCGGCCTCTGGGGTGAGCACCCGCGCCGCGTCGTGGATGCCTGCCTCGACGAATGTGGCGTCGGGGGCGAGGGCTTCCCGGTGACCGGTCCGTAGATCGTCCAGGACGACGACCTGGTGACCCGCGTCGAGCAGCATCCGGGTCACCACGCTGCCGATGAAGCCGGCGCCGCCGGTGACGAGCAGTTTCACCTCGGTCCTCCTGCCTGGCCCGTTCGGTGTGGCCATGTGGTGAGGACAGCCTACGGCGGCCGTGCTGACTACCATCACTGTCATGCGGGCAGCGCGTCGGCGCGGATCCCGGCGGCGGTGGCCATCCCAGCCCCGCCGCGAGCCTGGGCGGCTCGCCCGGGCGGTGGCCCGGGTGGTGGTCCGGGCGGTCGACGGTGGGTTGCGGCTGGTCACGGCGTTGCTGGGCACGGGCCCGGCCGCCGGTCGGGAGCGGATCAGCGAGGCGGAGCTACGCGACCTGGTCGCCGCGAACACGGTGCTCGATCCGGTGGGCCGGCGCATCATCGACGAGGTGTTGGTGGCCGGGGCGAGTCTGGTGCGTGAGGTGATGATGCCCCGCACCGAGGTGGTGTTCCTGTCGGCGGCGTTGACCCTCGCCGAGGCCGAGCCGCTGGTCCGGGCCGGCATGCACACCCGTTATCCGGTGGTCGACGGCACCCATGACGATGTGGTCGGCTTCGTGCACCTGCGCGACGTGCTGTGGCATCCGGACCGCGATCCGGGCACCACTGTCGGTGCCCTGGTCCGGGAGGTCAAGCGGTTGCCGGCCAGCAAGCGGGTGCTCGCCGCGTTGACCGAGATGCGGCGGGAGGGGCACCACCTGGCCGTGGTGATCGACGAGTACGGCGGTACGGCGGGCATCGTCACCTGCGAGGATCTGATCGAGGAACTGGTCGGGGAGATCCACGACGAGTACGCCGAGGTGCCGGAGCCGGAGCTGGCCGGGCTGCCGGCGGTGGTGGAGGGGCGGCTGAATCTCGCCGATTTCGCCGAACGCACCTCTGTGGTGTTGCCCGTCGGGCCGTACGAGACGGTGGGCGGGTTCGTGATGGCCGCGCTCGGGCGGCTGCCCATGCCGGGTGACGAGGTTCCGGTGCCCGATCCGTCCGGGATCGGCGGGGGTTGGCTGCTGCGGGTGCTGACGCTCGACGGGCGTCGGGTGGCTCGGCTCGCGGTCACCGCCGGCCGCCTGCCCGAACAACGGCGGACGGTGGGCCGATCCGCCAGCCCGACCGGACCGGCCAGCCCGTCATGACGTACGCCGGGTGATGCTGACAGAATTGCCGGCATGTCCGACGTACCTGCCCGCCCGCGCGTCTTCTCCGGCATCCAGCCGACGGCCGACTCGTTCCACCTCGGCAACTACCTGGGTGCGGTGCGGCACTGGGTGGCGTTGCAGGAGTCGCACGACGCCGTCTACTGCGTGGTCGACCTGCATGCCATCACCGCCGGGCACGACCCGAAGGTGCTGCATCAGCGCAGCCGGGTGGCCGCCGCGCAGCTGCTCGCCGTCGGCCTGGACCCGGAGCGGTGCACGCTGTTCGTGCAGTCGCAGGTGCCCGAGCACGCGCAGCTGGCCTGGGTGCTGGGTTGCCTCACCGGGTTCGGTGAGGCCAGCCGGATGACGCAGTTCAAGGACAAGTCGCAGAAGCAGGGCAACGAGCGGGCCAGCGTGGGCCTGTTCACGTACCCGATCCTGCAGGCCGCCGACATCCTGCTCTACCAGGCCAACGCGGTGCCGGTGGGCGAGGACCAGCGTCAGCACCTGGAGCTGTCCCGGGATCTGGCGCAGCGGTTCAACAGCCACTTCGGGCCGACCTTCACGGTGCCCGCCCCACACATCGTCAAGGCCACCGCGAAGATCACCGATCTGCAGGACCCGACGGCGAAGATGTCCAAGTCGTCGTCCTCTCCGGCGGGCATCGTCGACCTGCTGGAGGATCCGGCCCGCTCGGCCAAGAAGATCCGCTCGGCGGTCACCGACACCGGTCGGGAGATCGTCTTCGACGAGGAGACCAAGCCGGGCATCTCCAACCTGCTGACCATCTACTCCGCGCTGAGCGGGCGCGGGATCGACGACTTGGTCGCGGCGTACGACGGCAAGGGCTACGGCGATCTGAAGAAGGATCTCGCCGAGGTGGTCCGGGAGTTCGTCACGCCGATCCAGGCGCGGACCCGCTCCTACCTGGAGGACCCGGCCCAGCTGGACAAGCTGCTCGCCGCCGGGGCGGAGAAGGCGCGGCGGCTGGCGGTGCCGACACTGCTCAAGGCGTACGAACGGGTGGGCTTCTTCCCGCCGGTACGCGGCGAGTAGCTGTTCGCGGCAGCGCGAGCGGTCCGGACAGGTCGGTGGCCGAAGGAGTGGCGCGGAACGTGGATCATGGGAGCGGGGCGCCGGATGCCGGCGACACCATCCAGATCGGCATCGCGGTGGACATCCCCGAGCCGTGGGGCGGCACGCTGACCCGGCGTCGGTTGGCGTCCGGCGACCTGAACACGGTGCCGGCACATGTGACCCTGCTCGGGCCGACCGAGATCCCGGTGTCCGCGCTGCCCGCGGTGGAGCGGCACCTCGTCCAGGTCGCCGCCGCCCACCTGCCGTTCACCCTGCATCTGCGGGGTACCGGCACGTTCCGGCCGGTGACCCAGGTGGTTTTCGTCGCGGTCGCCGCCGGCATCAGCGAGTGCGAACTGCTGGCCGCGGCGATCAACGCCGCTCCCGAGTTGCAGCGGGAACTGCGCTTCCCCTACCACCCGCACGTGACGGTGGCGCAGGATGTCGCGCCGGAGGCCCTGGATCAGGCGTACGAGGATCTGGCGGACTTCTCGGCGATGTTCGAGGTGGAGCATTTCACGCTTTTCTCGCACAGTGGTGAGGCCCGGTTCCAGCCCCGCCGGGACTTCCGGCTGGGCGGTTGATCCTCCGGCCGTGCCGAGGAGCGAGCGCGGTGACGAGGAAGCGGCGAGGATGACGAGGTGAACCTCCTGGGGCGGGTCGAGGCGGGCATCGACCGCCGACTCAGCGCCGCCCGGCACCGCTGGCCGGCCTTCGGGCATCTGTGGCGGGCCGGGGTGCGCTACACCGATCTTCAGGGTGGTCGGCTGGCCGCCGCGATCGCGTACTACGGCTTCTTCGCGGTCTTCGCGCTCGCGCTCGTGGCGTACGCGGCGTTCGGTGCCCTCCTCGACGACAACGACGAGGTACGCGCGGCGGCGGAGGAGTTCCTCGGGGAGAATCTGCCGTTCCTCGATCCGGCCCAGGTCGCCGAGAGCAGCGGCACGGTCGGGGTGGTGGGTCTGCTGATCCTGATCCTGACCGGGATCGGCTGGGTCGAGGCGATCCGTTCCTCGCAGCGGCTGATCCACGGTCTCCACCAGCATCCGGGCAACCTGGTCGTCCGCCGGCTCGTCGATCTCGGGGTGCTGCTCGTGGTCTTCGTGCTGCTCGGCGCCTCGGTGGCGGCGGTGGACGCGCTGGAGTCGCTGCTGCGCTTCCTGCTGCGCAGCACCGGATCGGTCGGGTTGACCACGGTCAGCGCGGTGCTCAGCGTGCTTGTCAACGCGGTGTTGGCCACCCTGATGCTGATCGTGGTGCCTCGGGTGCAGATGAGTCGGGCGCGGCTGCGGCCGATCGTGCTGCTGGTCGCGATCGGCATCACCCTGCTCAACACGGTCGGCCGGTTCTGGGTGGGGCGGGTCGAGCACAACCCGGCGTACACCGTGGTGGCCACCGCCGTGGGCCTGCTGGTCTACCTGTACCTGCTCAACCAGTTGGTGCTCTTCGGCGCGGCGTTGGCGGCGACCAGCCGGCGCGGCCGGGTGGTGGACCTGGCGGGTGGCCGGCGCTCCGATCTCGATTCGGACACCGATCCGGGTACCCCGGGCGGGGCTGGTTGATCCGGTGATGTGCCGAACCTTCCGCGGGAGGTTCGGGCAGCGGCGATGATGGGCCGGTGGGGGCACTCGTGACGTTGGACCTGCCGAGCGACTCGCCGTTGAGCGAGCTGCCGTGGATCATCACGTTCGGTCCGCTCGGTGACGACGAGTGGGAGCCGGTGGTCTGTGGTCCGTACGAGCGACCGCACGCGCTGGCCCTGGCCGAGGCGCTGGTCGCCGACGACGAGCTGATGGCGGTGGTCGAGCCGCTGATACCTGCGGTCTCCGTGGACCAGATCCGGGGCGAGATCGCCGCCGCCCAACTCGCTGCCGCGGACGAGACGGTCCAGGTGGAGCGGGCCGACCTCTACGGCGACTACGAGGACACCATCGACGAGGAGGAGCTGGCGGCCGAGGACGACCACGTCACCGGCCCGCTGCCGGTGCCGGACGTGACCGAGCTGCGTGCCGGTTTTGCCCGGATCGCCGCCCAGTTGACCGACGGTTGACCGGCGGTTGGCCTGGTGCGCCACCGGCAGCGAGCCGGGTGTCGGTAGGCGTCGGCCGGGGAGGTTCAGCCCCAGTCGTCCGGCGGCGCGCAGCACGCCGGACGACCAGGTTGCTGATGGACTACCCGTTCAGCGCCGTTCGAACCAGGCGGCCGCGTCGACGGGGAGCACGTGGCCATCGTGCTGCTCGGTGAGCGCCTCGCTGGCCACCAGCGGGGTGCCGTACCCGTCGATCCGTGCCGGGGTGTCGCCGGTGTTGACCACGCAGGTCAGCACCGTGTCGCCGGCGGACCGGCTGAAGGCGAGCACGCCGGGCGCGGTCTCCTGCCAGGTGATGCCGCCGGTGCCGGCGAGGGCGGGGTGGGTGTGGCGGATCCGCAGGGCCGCCCGGTACAGCTCCAGGGTCGAACCGGGCACGCCGCTCTGGGCGGCCACCGACAGCGCACGCCAGGTGGCCGGGGCCGGCAGCCAGCTCAGCTCGCTGCCGACCGGCCCGAAGCCGTACGGGGCCACCTCGCCGCTCCACGGGATGGGCACCCGGCAGCCGTCCCGGCTCTCGCCGGTACGCAGGAAGGCCGGGTCCTGGCGCAGCTCGTCGGGCAGGTCGAGCACCTCCGGCAGCCCCAGTTCCTCACCCTGGTAAAGGTAGGCGCAGCCGGGCAGGGCGAGCATCATCAGCGCGGCGGCGCGAGCCCGGCGCAAGCCGACCTCACCGTCGCCGTAGCGGGTGACGTGCCGCTGACGGTCGTGGTTGGACAGCACCCAGGTGGTCGGGGCACCGACGATCGTCGACTCGGCAAGCGCGGTGTCGACCACCTTGCGGAACGAGTCGGCCGACCAGGTGGCGTCGAGGAAGTCGAAGCTGAACGCCTGGTGCAGCTCGTCCGGTCCGATGTAGCGGGCCAGCCGCTGCGGGGTCTCGGCCCAGGCCTCGGCCACCGCCATCCGGCCGCCGGGGTAGCTGTCCAGGATGGGCCGCCAGGCGCGGTAGATGTCGTGCACCTCGTCCTGGTCGAAGTAGGGCAGCCGGCCCTTGCCGAGCAGTTCGGACTGACGGCGGCCGGTGGTCATCGAGTTGAAGCCGACGTCCGGCAGCCCTTCGGCCTTGATCATGCCGTGGGCCACGTCGATGCGGAACCCGTCGACCCCACGGTCCAGCCAGAACCGCAGGATGTCCTCGAACTCGGCGCGTACCTGCGGGTTGCGCCAGTTCAGGTCGGGCTGGGCGGGATCGAACAGGTGCAGGTACCACTGGCCGTCCGGCACCCGGGTCCAGGCCGGGCCGCCGAAGATGCTCTCCCAGTCGTTGGGCGGCAGTTCGCCGTCGGTGCCCTTGCCGTCGGCGAACAGGTAACGCTCGCGTTCGGGTGAGCCGGGCCCGGCCGCCAACGCCGCCTGGAACCAGGGGTGCTGGTCGGAGGTGTGGTTGGGCACGATGTCGACGATGATCCGCAGGCCGAGTGCGTGGGCGTCGGTGATCATCGCCTCGAAGTCGCCGAGCGTGCCGAACATCGGGTCGACGTCCCGGTAGTCGGCGACGTCGTAGCCGCCGTCGACCATCGGGGAGGTGTAGAAGGGGGTCAGCCAGAGCGCATCCACGCCCAGGTCGCGCAGGTACGGCAGGCGTTCCCGGATGCCCGGCAGGTCGCCGATGCCGTCCCCGTTGGCGTCGGCGAAGCTGCGGACGTAGACCTGGTAGACGACGGCGGACCGCCACCAGTCGGCGTCGGAGGTCAGCGGCGAGGGGTTGCTGACGGTCATCGGGTGTTCCCCGTTCTGTGGCGCGGGACGGCGGCACCCGGCGTGGCATCGGTGGGACGCGGGTGTCTGAGAAGAATGCCGGGCCAGCGCTGCAAGAGTCAAGCAGACCTTGCGCAAGAAATCCCTACGGCCGCCGGAGTGCGGCTGATGTCACGCCGGAACCGCGAACGCCGGTGGCGTGGGGCGCTGCGAACCGCCCTGCGCGGGCGGGGTGTCCGTCCGGGCCACCGCCGTCGAGCCGCGTACCACCAGTTCAGGCCGGAACAGGTACTCCGAGTGCGGGGCACCGTGCCCGTTGATCTCGTCGACCAGCGCCCGGACGGCGGCGACCGCCATCGCGGCCACCGGCTGCCGCATGGTGGTCAGCGGTGGGTCGGTGAAGGCCATCAGCGGTGAGTCGTCGTACCCGACCACGGAGAGGTCACCCGGCACGGAGAGTCCGCGCTGCCGGGCGGCCCGGATCGCGCCGAGCGCCATCAGGTCGGAGCCGCAGACGATGCCGGTGACGCCGCGCTCGATCAGCCGACCGGCTGCCGCCTCGCCACCCTCCACACCGAACAGCGACAGCTCGGTCAGGTCGGCCAACTCGTCCTCGGGGATGTCGGTGAGGCGCTGCATGGCCGTCTTGTATCCGCTGACCTTGCGCAGCACCGGCACGAACCGGTCCGGGCCGGTGATCAGGCCGATCCGACGGTGGCCCAGGGCCACCAGGTGCGCGACCGCCAGCTCCGCCGCCTCCCGGTCGTCGCAGGAGACGAACGGTGCGCCGAGCCCGGGGGCGTACCCGTTGATCATGACGATGGGCAGTGGTCGGGCGATCAGGGTCCGGTACCGGTCGTGGTCGGCGGCGGTGTCGGCGTGCAGGCCGGAGACGAAGACGATGCCGGAGACCTGCCGGTCGAGCAGCATCTCGACGTACTCGTCCTCGCGGACACCGCCGGGAGTCTGGGTGCACAGCACCGGGGTGTAGCCGGTGGGCGCCAGGGCCGACTCGATGATCTGGGCGAAGGCCGGGAAGATCGGGTTGTCCAGCTCCGGCACCACCAGCCCGACCAGCCCGGCGCTGCGTTTGCGCAGCCGGGCGGGGCGTTCGTAGCCGAGCACGTCGAGGGCGGTCAGGACGGCCTGCCGGGTCTCGGGCGCCACGCCGGGGCGGTCGTTGAGCACCCGCGACACCGTGGCCTCACTGACGTCGGCCTGCTGGGCGATGTCGGACAAGCGAGCGCGCATGGCGGCACTGTAGCTCACGGCCAAGTTCTTGCGCAGTAGGCAGCAAGAACTTGCACAATCGAGCAGCGGGTGCCGAAAAAGGTGCCCGCCGAGCTTGCGCATCCCCACGTGAGCGTGGGCTGTACGTGGACTCCTGCTCACCTTGGGTGAGGTGTCCCCGCCCCGGCGGGCGGGGAAATGCCCAGTTGGCGACACTTGTCGACGATTGACGTTGCGGATGGGGCACGGTTGTTGCAGGGATGTTCGCAAGGGGTTTCGAGTTACGAAAACTCTTGCTACTGTCCCCGCCGTTACCCGGCAGGCAATTTAGGAGCGAACATGCGTCGCACAGCCAGGGGGATCGCCGTACTCGCCTCCGCCAGTCTCGCCCTCACCGTCGCCGCGTGCGGCGGCGAGGACAAGGCGGCCGAGGAGCAGCCCAAGGCAGACCCCGCTTCCCTCACCGCGGAACTGACCTGGTGGGACACCTCCGACCCGCAGAACGAGGGCCCGGCGTTCAAGGAGTTGATCGCCAAGTTCAACCAGACCCACCCGAACGTGAAGATCAACTACCAGTCGGTCCCGTTCGGCGAGGCCCAGAACAAGTTCAAGACCGCCGCGCAGGCCAAGAGCGGCGCGCCGGACATCCTGCGGGCCGAGGTCGCCTGGGTGCCCGAGTTCGCCTCGCTCGGCTACCTCTACGCGCTCGACGGCTCGGAGCTGCTCAGCGACGCGACCGACTTCCTGGCGACCCCGCTCGCCTCCAACAAGTACGACGGCAAGACCTACGGCATCCCGCAGGTCACCGACAGCCTCGCGCTGATGTACAACAAGGAACTGCTCACCAAGGCCGGCATCAGCGCGCCGCCGAAGACCTGGGCCGAGCTGAAGTCCGCCTCGCAGACCATCAAGGACTCAACCGGCGCCGAGGGCGTGTACGTCAACCCGGCCGGCTATTTCATGTTGCCCTTCATGTACGGCGAGGGCGGTGACCTGGTCGACCCCGAGGCCAAGAAGATCATCGTCAACTCCGAGCAGAACGCCGCCGGGCTGGCCATCGCCAAGGACCTGATCGACAGCGGCGCCGCCGCCAAGCCGTCCGCCAACGACGCGTACGGCACCATGATGACCCTGTTCAAGGAGCAGAAGGTCGCCATGATCATCAACGGGCCGTGGGAGGTCAACAACGTCTCCTCGGCACCGGACTTCGGCGGTCTGGAGAACCTGGGCATCGCCCCGGTGCCGGCCGGCTCGGCCCGCGCCGGTGGCCCGGTCGGCGGCCACAACTACGTGATCTGGTCCGGCATGCCGCAGGAGAAGATCGACGCCGCCGTCGCGTTCGTGAAGTTCATGGCCTCCGCCGAGTCGCAGGCGTTCCTGTCGGAGAAGCTCGGCCTGCTGCCCACCCGCACCTCCGCGTACCAGGTCGACGCGGTCAAGAACAACCCCGTGGTGGCCGCCTTCCAGGCGGTGAACGAGGCGGCCGTGGGTCGCCCGTGGATCCCCGAGGCCGGCCAGTTCTTCGGCCCGCTCGACCAGATGGCCACCGAGGTCCTGATCCAGAACAAGGACCCCAAGGCCGCGCTGGACGGCGTCGCCAAGAAGTACAAGGCCGAGGTCGTTCCCGGCTACGGGCTCTGAGTCCCACCGTCGGCGGGCCGGCGCGGTAGGCCCGCCTCCGTACACCGGTGACACGCCGGTGAACCTTCGGCACCCGGCAGCGGGTCGGCGACCGTCACGGTCGCCGACCCGGCCGGACCCTCTGCTCTGGAGCGCAGCTGGATGACCACCGTGACTGCCGACCCGGCGCCGCCGTCGACGCCGCCCGGCCGACCTGCTCGTCCCTCCCGGCTGCGCCGCAGCTGGGAGAAGCACTGGTACGCCTGGGCGATGGTGCTGCCCGTCGTCATCGTCCTGGCAGTTCTGATCTTCTACCCGCTGTTCCGCGGGGTCTGGCTCTCCTTCACCAACCTCACCGAGGCCAACCAGGTCGCCGAGATCTGCACCAGGTCGATCACCGGCGGCGAGGTCTGCACCGACAACCCCAACAAGTGGGAGTTCGTCGGGCTGGACAACTACGTGCGGGTGCTCACCGGCGAGGTCGGCGAGTTCTGGCAGTGGACCGGTGTCACGCTGATCTGGACGTTCGTCTGCGTGGCCTGTCACTTCGGCCTGGGCCTGGGTCTGGCCAACATGCTCAACCGCCCGATGCGGGCGCGCGGGTTCTACCGGGTGGTGCTGGTGCTGCCCTGGGCGGTGCCGGCCTTCGTCAGCGCGTTCGCCTGGAAGTTCATCTTCAACGAGCGCTTCGGCCTGGCCAACGCGCTGCTCACCGCCCTCGGCATCGACCCGGTCTCGTGGTTCGCCGACCGGTGGACGGCCCTGCTCACCGCCATCGTCACAAACGTCTGGCTGGGTGTGCCGTTCATGATGGTGGCCCTGCTCGGCGGCATGCAGACCATCCCGAGTGAGCTGTACGAGGCGGCCGAGATCGACGGCGCGTCGGCCTGGCAGCGGTTCAGGAACATCACCCTGCCCGGGCTGCGTCCGGTCAGCATGACGGTGGTGCTGCTCGGCACCATCTGGACCTTCAACATGTTCCCGATCATCTTCCTGGTGACCGAGGGGCAGCCGGCCGGGCAGAGCGAGATCCTGGTGACCGGTGCGTACCGGGCCGCCTTCGAAGGCATCCGCAACTACTCGCTGGCGTCGACGTACGGCGTACTGATCCTGTCGATCCTGCTGGTCTTCTCGGTGTTCTACCGGCGGGTGCTGCGCAAGCAAGGCGAGGTGTGGTGATGAGCAAGGTGACGCGCCGTGGGCACCGGCGACGTAGTCCGGCGATGTCCGTCCTGCTGCACGGCACGTTGATCCTGGCCTCGCTGATCGCGATCGGCCCGATCGCCTGGGTGCTGCTCTCCTCGCTCAAGCCCGGGTACGCGATCCAGAGCAGCGAGTTGACCCTGTTCCGGGACACCACGCTTGCCAACTACCGCTACGTGCTGACCGAGACGAACTTCCCGCGCTGGTTCCTCAACTCGGTGATCGTCGCGGCCTTCACCATGACCATCGGCATCTTCCTGTCCGCCACCACCGGCTACGCGGTGTCCCGGTTCAACTTCCCGGGCCGCCGGCCGCTGATGATGGTCTTCCTGGTCACCCAGATGTTCCCGGTGGCCATCCTGATCGTGCCGATCTACACGATCCTGGCCCGGCTGGGCCTGATCAACACCATGCCCGCGCTGATCGTCGCGTACCTGACCATCGCGGTGCCGTTCTGCGCCTGGATGTTGAAGGGCTACTTCGACTCCATCCCGACCTCGCTGGACGAGGCGGCGGCGCTGGACGGCTGCGGGCCGTTCGCCACCTTCTGGAGGGTGGTGCTGCCGCTGGCCCGCCCCGCCGTGGCGGTCACCGCCTTCTACACCTTCCTCACCGCCTGGGGTGAGGTGGCGTACGCCTCGGCGTTCATCCAGACCGACAACAAGTTCACCCTGGCGTACGGGCTCCAGCAGTTCGTGCCGCAGTTCAACCCGCAGTGGGAGTACCTGACGGCCGCCGCCGTCCTGGTAACCATCCCGGCCGGGCTGGTCTTCTTCTTCGCCCAGAAGCACCTGGTGTCCGGCTTGACGGCCGGTGGCACGAAGGGCTGACCGGGTGGCTCTACTACGATCCGTCGTTGATAGGGCAGGATAGGCGGATGGAAGCACTCCGACTCATCCTTCTCTACATCCACCTCATCGGGTTCGCGCTGCTGCTGGGTGGTGCGATCGTGCAATACATCAGCGGCAAGCTCCGGATCAACGCCGCCATGCTCTGGGGCGCGGTGATCCAGCTGTTGAGTGGCACCGGCCTGGCGGCCCCGCTGCGGGACGGTGACGAGCCGGATCCGGCGAAGCTCGTCGTCAAGTTCCTCATCTCCCTGGCGATCTTCGTGATGGTCTTCTTCTCCCGGAAGCGGGACGAGGTCAACCGAGGCCACTTCCTCGCTATCATCGGGCTGACGCTTGTCAATGCGGCGGTGGCGGTTTTCTGGCGGTGACCGGCGAATTCGCACCATGATTGTGTGAATCCGGTTTGATTTCCAGAGGTCGATGGGTCGGGCGGGGCCGCGAAAGGCCTCGCCTGACCCTGTGTGCTGCTCGGCGCGGTGGAGCGGGTATCCGCTGGCCGTGCCGCAGTTGATTGCGAAAGCCGATTTGCGTCGGGCTCTGTTGTGGTGGCGCAAATCGTACGGCGACCCTCGGTGATGTCTCGGGGCGGTGCGGCGATGGGGATTTCCCGGCGTGGATGACCGTGACCGCGACCGCGATCCCGGGCTGCGGGGTAGTCGTTTTCGCTGGCCCCGGCGTGCGGAATGCAAGATCGAAAATGTGGTCGACGATGAGCGGTATGGGGGCGACCGTCAGCGCGATGACCGGTATTCGACGGAATGCCGGATCCGCAATCGCGGTGGCTCGATCCGGTAGGTGATCAAACCTGACAAAGCGTTACGAGAGCGTGAGCTTCCCCACCGTAAGCATTACGTACGGGTAACAGGCCTCCAACAGTCCTGCACGCTTGTCGTTGGTCAGATGGACGCGGGCGTACGCTCGGCGTCCGTAACGTGGGAGACCGGCGGCAAGGCGCAGGCCGGTTCAAGGGCAGCCACCGCAACCACGCGGTGTGCAATGGAAGGGAGACGTCTTGCGCTCGGTGCGTGGGATGCGGATTGCCTCGATGATCGCGGCGGGTGGGCTCGTACTGAGCGCTGCCGCCTGTGGCGAGGCGCCGGATGAGGACAACAACGCCGGCTCCGGCGGCGAGAAGTACAGCGCCTGTATGGTCACCGACGTCGGCGGCATCGACGACAAGTCGTTCAACGCCTCCGCCTGGAAGGGCCTTGAGGCCGCCAAGGCCGAGAACAGCAACATCGACATCAAGTACGTCGCCTCGCGGGCCGAGGCCGACTACGAGCCCAACCTTTCCGCGTACGTCAACCAGGACTGCGACTTCATCCTGGCCGTCGGCGGCCTGATGGGCGAATCCACCAAGAAGATCGCCGAGGCGAACCCGAACCAGCAGTTCGCGATCGTCGACGCCAACCCCGGCGTGGCCAACGTCTACCCGATGGAGTTCGACACCGCGCAGGCCGGCTTCCTCGCCGGTTACGTGGCCGCCGGCATGAGCGAGAGCGGCAAGGTCGGCACCTACGGCGGCATGAAGATCCCGCCGGTGACCATCTTCATGGACGGCTTCGTCGACGGCGTGGCCCACTACAACCAGGCCAAGGGCGCCAAGGTCCAGGCCCTCGGTTGGAACAAGGAGACCCAGAACGGCTCCTTCACCAACGACTTCGTCAAGCAGGACGAGGGCAAGAAGGTCAGCGACGCGCTGGTCGCCCAGGGTGCGGACATCGTCATGCCGGTCGCCGGCGGCGCCGGCCTCGGCACCACCGGTGCGGCCAAGGCCTCCGGTGGCAAGTACAACACCATCTGGGTGGACGTCGACGGCTGCGAGAGCACGCCGGACTGCTCGGCGATCATCACCACCGTGGTGAAGAACATCCCGGGTGCGGTCAAGGAGGCCGTGCTGAAGGCCGCCGGTGGCGAGAAGCTCAGCGCCGAGCAGGGCTTCGTCGGCACCCTGGCCAACGACGGCGTCTCGCTCGCCCCGTACCACGAGTTCGACAGCAAGGTCCCGGCCGAGCTCAAGGCCGAGGTCGACAAGCTGAAGGCGGACATCGCCGCCGGCACCGTCAAGGTCGAGTCGGCCGCCCAGCCGAAGAGTTGAGCCCTGCACCGCCCGCCTGCGATGCGACGATCACCGTAGGCGGGCGGTGGGTACGCCACACCATGAACCGGCCGCCCCGCAGCGGGGAGTCCCGCTGCGGGGCGGTGGCGCACCCCGGCCGGGTCGGCGCCGTGCCCCGTCCGCCAGCGGCTACGCTGCACCATCGCTTCGCACTCCCAGGAGGTTGCGCTGAGACTCGAACTGCGCGGCATCACCAAGCGGTTCGGTGATCTGGTCGCCAACGACCACATCGACCTGACGGTGGAGCCTGGAGAGATTCACGCCCTGCTCGGCGAGAACGGTGCTGGCAAGTCGACCCTGATGAACGTGCTCTACGGGCTCTACCAGCCCGACGAGGGCGAGATCCTGGTCGACGGCGAGCCGCTGAAGCTGCGCGGGCCGTCCGACGCCATCGCGGCCGGCATCGGCATGGTGCACCAGCACTTCATGCTCGTACCGGTCTTCACCGTCACCGAGAACATCATGCTCGGTGCCGAGCAGGTGCGCGGCGGCATCGCCGGGTTCCTGGACCGGCGGCGGGCCCGCCGCGAGGTCGCCGAGGTGTCGCAGCGGTACAACCTGCGGGTCGACCCGGACGCGATGATCGAGGACCTGCCGGTCGGCATCCAGCAGCGGGTGGAGATCGTCAAGGCCCTCACCCGGGACGTCGACCTGCTCATCCTGGACGAGCCGACGGCGGTGCTCACCCCGCAGGAGACCGAGGACCTGCTCGCGGTGATGCGGTCGCTCAAGGCCGCCGGCAAGTCGATCGTCTTCATCACCCACAAGCTCGGCGAGGTCAAGGCGATCGCCGACCGGATCACCGTGATCCGGCGCGGCAGGACCGTGGGCACGGCCTCGCCGCAGGCCAGCCGCGACGAACTGGCCGCGCTGATGGTCGGCCGTACCGTCCGGCTGACCGTGGACAAGACCCCCGCCACCCCGGGCGAGCCGGTCCTGGAGGTCGCCGGGCTGGTCGTCGACGACGACCGGCAGGTCCGCGCGGTGGACGGCGTCGACCTGACCGTACGCGCGGGCGAGGTGCTCGGCATCGCGGGCGTACAGGGCAACGGCCAGACCGAGCTGATCGAGGCGATCATGGGGCTGCGCCCGTTGCTCGCCGGCACGGTCACCCTCGACGGGCAGCGCATCGACGGCTGGTCGACCAAGAAGGTGCTCCGGGCCGGCGTCGGCTACGTCCCGGAGGACCGCAGCGTGGACGGGCTGGTCAAGGAGTTCTCCGTGGCGGAGAACCTGGTCCTGGACATCTACGACCGGCCGCCGTTCGGCCGGGGCCTGTCGATCAGGCCGGACGCGATCGCCAGATCGGCCAAGGAGCGGATCGAGCAGTTCGACGTACGCACCTCTTCGGCGCAGGCGCCGGTGGGCACCCTCTCCGGCGGTAACCAGCAGAAGGTGATCGTGGCCCGGGAGCTGTCCCGGCCGCTGAAGCTCTTCATCGCCGCCCAGCCCACCCGGGGCGTGGACGTCGGCTCGATCGAGTTCATCCACAGCCGGATCATCCGCGAGCGCGACGTCGGCACCGCCGTGCTGGTGGTCTCCAGCGAACTCGACGAGGTGATCGGGCTGGCCGACCGGATCGCGGTGATGTACCGCGGTCAGATCATCGGCATCGTCGGCCCGGACACCCCCCGCGAGGAGATCGGCCTGCTGATGGCGGGCATCACCCCCGATTCGACGGGCGACGCCCCGGCGACCACCGACGGCGTGGCGTCAGGTCCCGAGGGGCCAGGCAGCAAGGACGAGAAGGCATGACCGACAACCTTCAGCCGGGCTCCCCGGACAAGGAGCCGGCGAGCGAGGAACAGGCCGCCCAGGTCACGCTCGGCAACACCGAGCAGGCCGAGGCCGCCACCACGCCGACCGCACCGCACCAGCGCCCCACCCTGGGACGGCTGTTCCTGGAGAACCTGTGGGCCGCCAACACCTTCACGGTGACCCTGTTGTCGCTGGTGCTGGCCATGGTCGTCGGTGCCGTCCTGATGATCATCTCTGATCCGGACGTGCTGGCCACCTACGCCTACATCACGGCCCGTCCGTCGGACGCGATCAACGCCAGTTGGACCCTGGTCAGTGAGGCGTACGCGAACCTGTTCAAGGGCTCGGTCTTCGACCCGGGCGCGACCACCCTCACCGCCGCGCTGAGCCCGATCTCGGAGACGCTCACGTACACCGCGCCGCTGGTCTTCACCGGCCTGTCGGTGGCGCTTGCCTTCCGGGGCGGTCTGTTCAACATCGGCGCCCAGGGGCAGGCCATCATGGGCGTCATCCTGGCGGCGCTGGCCGGCTTCCTGCTGCCGCTGCCCCCCGTGGTCCACCTGCTGGTCGCGGTGCTGGCCGGGGCCCTCGGTGGCGCCGTCTGGGGTTTCATCCCGGGCATCCTCAAGGCGCGGACCGGCGCCCACGAGGTGATCAACACGATCATGCTCAACTACATCGCGGTCTACTTCCTGACCTGGCTCATCGTGCAGAAGGGCGTGCAGGACCCGAACCGCACCGATGCGATCAGCCGGCCGGTGGACGCCTCGGCCCAACTGCCGCGCCTGTTCGGCGAACCGCTGCGGGCGCACGGCGGCATCCTCCTCGCCGTACTGGCCACCTGGGCGGTCGCCTGGCTGCTCAACCGCTCCACCCTGGGGTTCGAGCTGCGGGCGGTGGGCGCCAACCCGGACGCGGCCCGCACCGCGGGCATCAGCGTCACCCGGACGTACGTCCTGATCATGGTCTTCGCCGGGGCGCTGGCCGGGCTCGGCGGCTCGCAGATGGTGCTCGGCACCACGGCCGCCGCGCTGACCCCGCTGGTGATCGCCCAGATCGGTTTCGACGGCATCCTGGTCGCCCTGCTCGGCCGGGTGAAACCGTGGGGGGTGGCCATGGCCGCGCTGCTGTTCGGCGCGTTGCAGGCCGGCGGCAACCGGATGCAGTCGTACTCGGGGATCTCGTTGGAACTGGTCACCGTGCTGCAGGCGCTGATCGTCATCTTCATCGCCGCACCGGCCCTGGTGAAGGCGATCTTCCAACTCCGGGCCGCGCGGGCCGCCCGGCTGCAGACGAGCCTCGCGAAGGGTTGGTGAGGCATGTCCACCATGGCTGTTCCCGACGTCGCCGTCGCCGCGGTCGACGAGGGCTACTGGACCCGTACCCGCAAGGTGGGCCTGGTGCTGCTGGCGCTCGGCCTGCTCGCCACGGTGCTGTTCGGCGCGCTCGCCACCGGCGAGCAGGCCCGCTTCACGCTCAGTGAGAACGCCGCCGGGGCCGCGCTGGAGGTCAACGGCACGGTCGGGGCGATTCTCTTCGGGCTGATCACGCTCGCTGCGGGTGCGGTGATGCTGGCCCGGCTGCCGAAGCGCTGGTTCATCCCGGTGCTCGCGGTGGGTCTGGTCGCCTTCGTGCTCTCCTTCCTGTGCTGGCAGGTCTCCGCCGCGCCGGACGGGCAGAACTTCATGCCACTCGTCAACATCGTGCGCGGCACCTTCCTGCTCGCCCTGCCGCTGATCTTCGGGTCGCTGGCCGGTGTGCTCTGCGAACGCTCGGGCGTGGTCAACGTGGCCATCGAGGGGCAGTTGCTGATGGGCGCGTTCAGTGGCGCGCTGTTCGGCAGCATCAGCGGCAGCGTCTGGGTGGGTCTGGTCGCCGCCGCGATCGGCGGCTCGTTCATCTCGCTGCTGCTCGCCGTGTTCTCCATCAAGTACCTGGTCGACCAGGTGGTCATGGGCATCGTGCTCAACCTGTTGGCGCTCGGCATCACCGGCTTCCTCTACGAGCGGCTGATGCAGACGAACGCGGAGCGCTACAACAGCGCCCCCCGGTTCAGTAACTGGGAGATTCCGCTGCTGTCGGACATCCCGGTGCTGGGGCCTGCACTGTTCCGGGGCAACATCTTCCTCTACCTCGCCCTGGTGCTGGTACTGGTGATCCACATCGCGTTGTTCCGGACCCGGTGGGGGCTGCGGACCCGGTCGGTCGGCGAGCACCCGACGGCGGCGGACACCCTCGGCGTGAAGGTGCTCGGGCTGCGCTACCGCAACGTGATCATGGCGGGTGCGATCGCCGGTATCGGCGGTGCGTCGTACACGCTGGCGCTCTTCTCGTTCACCAAGAACATGATCGGCGGTAAGGGCTTCATCGCTCTGGCCGCGCTGATCTTCGGGCGCTGGAGCCCCACCGGAGCGCTGCTCGCTGCGCTCTTCTTCGGCTTCGCCGACCAACTGGCCACCTACCTGGGCGCGATCAACAGTGTGATCCCCGGCCAGTTCCTGGCCATGCTGCCGTACCTGGCGACGATCCTGGCGGTGGCCGGGCTGGTCGGTCGGGTGCGGGCGCCGGCCGCCGATGGTAAGCCGTACATCAAGGGCTGAGCCGGGGGAGCAGACCATGGAGATCGACTGGGAGCGGCTGCGGGCCGCGGCCACCGAGGTGATGCGGCACGCGTACGTGCCGTACTCGAAGTTTCCGGTGGGGGCGGCGGCACTCGTCGACGACGGCCGGATGGTGGTCGGCTGCAACGTCGAGAACGCCGCGTACGGTGTCGTGCTCTGTGCCGAGTGCGGCGTGGTCTCCTCGCTGCACGCCACCGGCGGCGGCCGGATCGTGGCGCTGTCCTGCGTCGACGCCACCGGTGAGCCGTTGATGCCGTGCGGGCGTTGCCGGCAGTTGCTCTGGGAGAACGGCGGCCCGGAATGTCTGATCGAGGCCAAGGGCGGCCCGCTGCGGATGGCCGAGCTGCTGCCGCACGCTTTCGACGTCGCCGACCTCGACGCGGTGACCGGCGAACACCCGGTGCCGGTGGTACCCGACCGGCTGGCCGCCTGGCGTGGCCGGGGAACGGTATTCGTGCACCCGGACCTCTCCGCCGGGCAGCAGGTCTGGACTGCGTACTGGGAGCGGTCGTCCGGCGACGACGCGGGCGCCGAGACCGGGGTGCTGGAGGAGGGGCCGAGCTGGGACGATCCGGCTGAGGCGATCAGCTGGGGTCTGGCGCGGACGCCTCGGGTCGTGGTGGTGGACGCGTCCGGCACCATCTTCTGGGCCGGTGAGGGTGAGCCTCCTGCGGAGATTCCGGTTCGCTGGGGTGGCTGAGCTTGGGGGATGGGCCGACCGGGCCCGGCTCCGGGCGGTCAGGCTTGATCCCTCCGCCGGGCCCGGTCGGCCCATCCCCTCGGTTGGCGCGGTGGGCGAACCGGTATCGCCATGGGACTAGGGAAGAGCTGTCTGATGAGTGGTTTTGCGGCGGTTGATGTTATTCGGGTGAAGCGGGACGGCGGGGTGTTGTCCGACTCGCAGATCGACTGGGTGGTGGACGCGTACACCCGGGGGGTGGTGGCCGACGAGCAGATGTCGGCGCTGGCCATGGCGATCCTGCTCAACGGGATGACGGCGCCGGAGATCGCCCGGTGGACGGCCGCGATGATCGCCAGTGGGGAGCGGCTGGATCTGTCGTCGGTGGCTCGGCCGACCGTCGACAAGCATTCGACCGGCGGGGTCGGCGACAAGATCACTCTGCCGTTGACGCCGCTGGTGGCGGCGTGCGGCGCGGCGGTGCCGCAGCTGTCCGGGCGCGGGCTCGGACACACCGGCGGCACGCTGGACAAGCTGGAGTCCATCCCCGGCTGGCGGGCCGCGCTGAGCAACCAGGAGTTCATCGCGCAGCTGAGCGACATCGGCGCGGTGATCTGCGCCGCCGGGTCCGGGCTGGCCCCGGCCGACCGCAAGCTGTACGCGCTGCGCGACGTCACCGGCACCGTCGAGGCGATTCCGCTGATCGCCAGTTCGATCATGAGCAAGAAGATCGCCGAGGGGACCGGCGCGCTGGTGCTCGACGTGAAGGTCGGCTCCGGCGCGTTCATGAAGTCCGTCGACGACGCCCGTGAGCTGGCCCGGACCATGGTGGAGCTGGGTGGCGCGCACGGGGTGAAGACCGTGGCCCTGCTCACCGACATGTCCACCCCGCTCGGCCTGACCATCGGCAACGGGGTCGAGGTGACCGAGTCCGTCGAGGTGCTCGCCGGTGGCGGCCCCGCCGACGTGGTGGAGCTGACCCTGGCACTGGCCCGGGAGATGCTCGACGCGGCCGGGCTGACCGACGCCGACCCGGCCGCCGCGCTGCGCGACGGGCGGGCGATGGACGTGTGGCGGTCGATGATCCGGGCGCAGGGTGGTGACCCGGACGCACCGATGCCGCAGGCACCCGAGGTCGAGGTGGTGCGGGCGGACGCCGACGGCTACGTGGCGGGAGTCGACGCGTACGCCATGGGGGTTGCCGCCTGGCGGCTCGGCGCCGGGCGGGCCCGCAAGGAGGACCCGGTGAGCGTCCCCGCGGGTGTGGTGCTGCACAAACGCCCCGGTGATCCGGTGCGGGCCGGCGAACCCCTGTACGAGCTGCGGGCCGAGCGGGCCGAGACGATCCCGGCGGCGTTGGCGGAGGCGGCGTCGGCGGTGACCATCGCGGCGCGGCCACCGGCGGCGACCCCGTTGGTGATCGAACGCGTCGAGTGAACCAACCGGGTCCGTCGACCCCATGGTGCCCGACCATTCGGGCGGCTATTGTCGCAGGCCAGGGGGGAACATCGGCGTGAGACGCCGTGAGCAGACAGGGATGTTGCTGTGATCGTTCCTGCCCCGGACCCCCGGGAAGTGCGTGAGGCGAGCCTGGAGGAGCTGGCCCGGTTGCGGCTACCGCTGCCACCTCCGCAGTTCCCGCTGGTCTGGGAGCCGGGCGACCGGATCGAGTTGCGTCCCACCGCGGAGATCGAGGCGCGGATCGCGGTGCTGCACCTGATCCTGGCCCGCTGCTTCGGCATGCCGCCGCAGGCGGCGATGAGCTGGCTGCTCGCCTCGCACCTGGTGGAGATGGTCACCCCGCCGGAGTTCCAGTTCGTCACCGGCGCCAAGGGTGACCACCGCTCGTTCGTCCTGCACCATGACGCGCTGTTCTCGCTGGCCTGGGTGCTCGGCCTGACCAAGCTGCTCGACCCCACGATGGCCGTGGACGAGCGGCTGGTGGAGCGGCTGCCGAACATCGTCGAGGGCGAGACCTTCCCGCAGTGGCGCTCCCGCATCCTGGCCGCGCCGCAGCACCCGGCGGACGCGGCGGCCCTGCTCGACCTGCACTACTGCCTGGACTGGTCGTACCTGGAGGTGGACCGCTCCGGCGGACGGCTGCCCGGCCTGGTCGACGCCAACGCGATCGGTCAGCGGCGGTGGGCCCTGGAGTGGGCGGTGATCCTGCGCGGGCCGTACCACGACGAACCGCCGGGCTGGGAAGAGGTCGACCTCTCCACCTAGGCCGGTACGCCCCGAGCCGGACCTAGCGGGGCCGGTACACGCCGAGTCGGACCGCCACGGTCACCCGGACCGGTTCGCCGAGGGCGGTGATCCGGGCGGCCAACCCCGCGGGATCGGTGTGCCAGGCGCTCGGACCCATGCCGACCAGGGTGGTCACCTCCGGGCCGGACAACGTCAACTCCTGCCGGTGCAGGGTGGTCGACTCCTCGGTGAAGTGCCCGCCGAGGCTGGTCGCCACCCGGTCCGCCTTGGCCGGGTCGACCCGCAGCAGGCCGAGCGCGTCGACCAGCTCGGTGAGGTGGTCGGCGGCGGGGGTCACCACCAGCAGCCGCCCGGACGGGGCGAGGACCCGGCGGAATTCTGCTCCGTTGCGGGGCGCGAAGACATTGAGCAGCAGCGCCGCCGAGGCGTCCGCGAGCGGCAGCCGCTGCCAGGTGTCGGCCAGTGCCGCGGTCACCCGCGGGTGCACCCGCGCGGCCCGACGCACCGCTGGCTTGGCGATGTCCAGCGCCAGGCCGACCGCCGCGGGCACCGCCGCCAGCACCGCCGCCAGGTGCCGGCCGGTGCCGGCACCCGCCTCCACCACCAGCGGGTACGCCTCAGCCGCCGCACCGTCGACGGCCGGGACACTGTGGTCCGCCCCCTTTGCTCTGCTTACCTCGACGCAACGCTTCCGGCCGGTTTCCGGTGCGTCGGTTGAAGCAGAGCAAAGGGCGTGCGGGGTGGTCAGGTGGTGCGCGGCGGCCTCGGCCAGGGCGGTGGAGATGGTGTCGTAGTGGCCCGCCTCCAGGAACTGCGCGCGGGCGGCGACCATCTCCGCCGTGTCGCCGCCGTGCGGGGCACGCCCGGTGAGCAGGTTGACGTAGCCCTGCCGGGCGATGTCGAAGCTGTGCCGGCGGGGGCAGCGCAGCGCGTCGGCGGTGCCGGCGGTGGCGGTGGTCAGCCCTTCGCCGCAGACCGGGCAACGCAGGCGGTCGACGACCCGGGGGTCCGGTCCAGGTGCGGTCACCAGGCCATTGTCCCCGGCGTCGGGTGGGGACGGTCGGCGGTGGGGACTAGGGTCAGACCATGGCCACGACTCTGCGCTACGAGGACATTGTCAAGGCACCGAAGGCGCTGCTGCACGACCACCTGGACGGCGGCCTGCGACCTTCGACGATCATCGAGTTGGGCGCCGAGGTCGGGCATCCGCTGCCCACCACCGACCCGCAGGAGTTGGCGCGCTGGTTCGTGGCGGCGGCCGACTCCGGGTCGCTGGAGCGTTACCTGGAGACCTTCGCGCACACCGTCGCCGTGATGCAGACCGCCTCGTCGCTGCGTCGGGTCGCCCGGGAGTGTGCGTTGGACCTGGCCGCCGACGGGGTGGTCTACGCCGAGGTGCGGTTCGCCCCGGAGCAGCACCTGGAACGGGATCTGAGCCTGGACGAGGTGGTCGAGGCGGTGCTGGCCGGGTTCGTCGAGGGCAGCGCGCTGGCCGCCGAGGCCGGTACGCCGATCCGGGTCGGCACACTGCTCACCGCGATGCGGCACGCGGCCCGGTCGCAGGAGATCGCCGAGTTGGCCGTGCGGCACCGCGACCACGGTGTGGTGGGTTTCGACATCGCCGGCGCGGAGGCGGGCTTCCCGCCCACCCGGCACCTGGACGCCTTCGAGTACCTCCAGCGGGAGAACTTCCACTTCACCATCCACGCCGGCGAGGCCTTCGGGCTGCCGTCGATCTGGCAGGCCATCCAGTGGTGCGGGGCGGACCGCCTCGGTCACGGCGTACGCATCGTCGACGACATCACGCCGGGTCCCGAGCCGGTGCTCGGTCGGCTGGCCGCGTACGTGCGGGACAAGCGGATCCCGCTGGAGCTGTGCCCGTCGTCCAACGTGCAGACCGGTGCCGCCCCCTCGATCGCCGAGCACCCCATCGGGCTGCTGCGTGACCTGCGGTTCCGGGTCACCGTCAACACCGACAACCGGCTGATGAGCGGCACCTCGGTCTCCCGCGAGATGGCCCTGCTCTGCGACGCCTTCGGCTACGGCTGGCGCGAGGTGCAGTGGTTCACCATCAACGCGATGAAGAGCGCGTTCATCCCGTTCGACGAGCGGCTTCAGATCATCGACGAGGTGATCAAGCCGGCGTACGCGAAGCTGCTGGCGTGACGGCCGGGCCGGGCGGGGCTCACCGCGCGGGCGGATGACCGGCGAGCAGGTGGGCCACCCGGCGCAGCACCTCCCGGCCGCGGGCGGCCTCCGCGCCGAGTCCGGTCTGCCGGCGCAGCACCGCCGGCTCGGCGCGCAGCAGCGCCACGCCGCGACTCAACAGCACCCGGGGGCCCTTGCGCTGCTCGGCGAGATCCCGGCTCAACCGTCGGAGGAAGGTCGCGCTCCGGGGCCGCCGCAGGGCGTACGCCCCGGCGAGTAGATCGCGTCGGCGGCATTCCTCGACGATCTCCGCAGCGAAAATCCCTTCGGCCACGAAAAGTGGCGCATCGGCCAGATCAAATCGTCGGGTGGCCACCCGACGATCCTCATTTATGGCATAGACGGGTACGTCTGCCTTGCCGTCCCGGACGAGTTGCGCAATGACCTCGACAGCGTTCTCGGCGTCCCAGGAAGCGGGTGACTCCCAGTCGATCTGCCCGTTCCGTCGAGGTAACGTAGGGTCATCGCCGTCCTTGTAGAAGTCGTCCAAGCAGAGGACCGGAAGACCGGTTTGTCGCGCTATGTACGACTTTCCGGAGCCGGAAGGGCCAGCAAGCAGGATGACTCGGCGCTGGGTGATCATTACTCTGAGTGACTCCGGGCAGACGGACTGCGATCAAATTGCATCAACATCTCATCACACCGCCAGCTGGGGCCAACCTGGGCTTTCTCTTTGCCGACGAGCGTGATGGAATCTCGGATGGTCCGACCCGCCGGGTCGGCCGCTGGGCGTTGCCCGGGAGCAACGCCGACGCAGCAATCACGAGGGCGGTGACGTGAGCAAACGGCCGAAGACGGCAGGCTCCTTCCTGTCGCGCCTGCGCCGGCCGGTCGGTCGGCTCCGCGACATGCCGATCTGGTCAAAGCTCGGTCTCATCATGATCGTGCCGACCATCGCCACGGTCGTCGTGGGCACCAGCGGCCTGTTCGACCACCTGGACTCGCTCAACGACGCCAACCGGGCCGGTGACCTCGCCGAGCTCATCGGCTACTCCGGCGAGTTGGTGGACGGCCTCCAGGACGAGCGGACCGCGGCGGTGCTGCTCCTGGGGGTGCCGCCCCAGCAGGCGGGTCAGCCCGAGCCGGAGGCGAAGAAGAAGTACTCCGCCCTCTACAACGAGGTTGCGAAGCGGGTCGACGACGACAAGGGCCCCTACTCGCAGCAGCGTTCCCAGCTGACCGACCTGCCTGTCAGCCTCGCCGGGCTGCTCGACCAGATCGACGGTCGGCTGGCCGACCTGCCGGGCACCCGCAGTCAGGTGTTCAACGGCAAGTTCAAGATCACTGACGCGCTCCAGTCGTACGACGAGCTGATCAACCAGATGCTCACCATCCGCGACTCGGCCAGCCAGCTCGCCGGCGACAACGAGCTCAGCGACCGGATGCGGGCGGCAGCCGCCGTGGCCCGGGAGAAGGAGTGGCTCTCCGTACGCCGGGTGGTGGTGCACCGGGCGCTCCAGCGGGGCATGAGTTCCGCGCTGCGCACGGACTACATCGCCAGCGAGACCGGCCAGCAGCAGGCGCAGCAGAGCTTCACCTCCGTCGCCACGGAGGAGGAGGCGGAGTTCCACGCCCAGACCATCGGCGGTGGTGACCGCCGGCAGGCGACCATCTACATCAGCCAGGTCAACGCCGACACCTCGCCGGATCTCTCCGGCGTCTCCTTCAACGCCGACCAGTGGGACGCGGCGCTGGTCGCCAACGGCAAGCTGATCCGTACGGTCGAGGCGAAGTTCGACGCCGACGTGCAGGACCAGGCCGCCGAGCTCCGCTCCGACGTGCAGCGTCAGGTGTTCCTGGAGACCGGCCTGCTGCTGACCATGCTGCTGCTGGCCGTCATCCTGGCGTACCTGGTGGCTCGCTCGATGGCCCGCTCCCTGCGCGAGCTGCGCCAGGGCGCGCTCTCCATCGCCCAGTACGGGCTGCCCCAGGCGGTCGCCCGGCTGCGTGACCCGCAGGTCACCGGGCAGCTCTCCCCGGTGCAGCTGGCCAATCAGATCGCCGAGCCACTGCCGGTACGCAGCCGCGACGAGTTCGGTCAGGTGACCGAGGCGTTCAACGCGGTCCACCTGGAGGCGGTCCGTACCGCCGCCGAACAGGCCGCCCTGCGGGCCTCGGTCGCGACCATGTTCGTCAACCTGGCCCGCCGGTCCCAGATCCTGGTCGACCGGTTGATCGGGCACCTCGACCGGCTGGAGCGCGGCGAGGAGGACCCGGACCGGCTGGCCGAGCTGTTCCAGCTGGACCACCTCGCCACCCGGATGCGCCGCAACGACGAGAACCTGCTGGTCCTCGCCGGTGCCGACTCGACCCGGGTGCAGCGCGAGCCGGCCGCCCTGATCGACGTGTTGCGGGCCGCGCAGTCCGAGGTCGAGCACTACACCCGGATCGAGTTCGGGGTGATCGACCGGGACATCGAGGTCGCCGCGCACGCGGTCAACGACCTGGTCCACCTGGTCGCCGAGCTGTTCGACAACGCCACCGCGTTCTCGCCGCCGGACTCGCAGGTGCTGGTCGAGGCCCGCCGGGTCGGCGACCGTGCCTCGCTGTACGTGGAGGACCGGGGCATCGGGATCAGCCCTGAGCAGCTGACCGACCTCAACGAGCGGCTGGCCACGCCGCCGCAGGTGGATGTGGCCGTGTCCCGGATGATGGGCCTGGTCGTGGTCGCCCGGCTGGCGTCCCGACACGCGGTCAAGGTCGAGCTGCGTCCCGGCACTGATCGGGGCACGGTGGCCGATGTCACGCTGCCGCCGACGGTGCTGGTGCCCCGGGCGCTCTCCGGTCGGGGTCCGCATCCCGCCGCCCTGCCCGCCCCGGCCGCACCGCTGCCCGGGCCGAGCCCGGCCTTCGGTGCCCTGCCCGCCCTCGGCAACGGTCCGAGTGCGCCGACCACGCCCTCGGTGCCGGCGCAACGATCCGGTGGCTCGGGTAACCAGGTGACCCTCGGCGGGCGGCCCTTCGAGCCGGCCAACCGCAACGGTTCGGGCACCCCGGCGAGTGCGGGCAACCTGCCCGCCTGGTCGGACCTGACCGGCGCGAGCGGCGTCACCGGCGGCAACAGCTTCACCCCGCGCTCCACGGGCGGCCCGTCGACCGATCCACTGCCGCAGCGGCGGGCAGCCGACGAGCAGACCGGTAGCCAGCCGACCATTCCACGTCAGTTGTCGAGCAGCCCCGAGGCCGCGCCGTACGCGCCGCCCGCGGTGTCGGCACCACCGATTCCGCCGGTCTCGTCGCCGCCGGTTTCGGGCACCCCGTACTCGGCCCCGCCGGTCTCCGCCGCCCCGGTCTCCGGGCAGCCGGTTTCCGGGCAGCCGATCTCGACGCCGCCGGGCAACCCGCTGCCGCAGCGGCCGGTGTCCGCGGGACCGGCCGGCCCCGCGACCCCGGCACCACCGGCCTGGCCCCCGGTCGCCGCAGAGCAGGCCGCTCCGGCGGTGCCCGAGCGGCTGGCCGCCGCGCTGGACATGACCACCGAGCTGCCTCGGGTGCCCCGTCCGGCCGCACAGCCGACCAGGCCGGCTCAGCCGACCGTGCCCACGCCGCCGCAGGCGCAGAACCGGCAGCGGTACGCGGATGAGACGATGGAGCTGCCGATCTTCCGGGAGCTCGAGTCGGCGTGGTTCCGCACCCGCCGTTCCGGCCCGGAGGAGTCCGCAGGTGCCCGCCAACCGGCGGCGAACGGGGCACCTACCCAGCAGTTCTCCGCGGTCGACCCGGTCGGTCGGCCCAGCACGCAGAACCAGACCGGAACGACAGGTAACGCACCGATGGCAGAGACTCCGACAGCCGCAGGCGGGAACGGCGCTGCGGCGAACGGCGGCCCTCGCCCGGGCAGCGCCGATCCCCGGCCCACCTACCGTCCGCCATCGCCGGAGAGTGTGTGGCAGACTGCGGCCGACGACGGCTGGCGGGCGGCTTCCGCCGCCAGTCAGGCGCCGGCCGCCGGCACCACCCAGACCGGGCTGCCCAAGCGCACGCCGATGGCGCAACTCGTTCCGGGCGCGGTGGAGAAGCCCACCAACTCGGTGCAGCGACGTAACCCGGAGTCGGTGCGCGGACTGCTCTCCGCCTACCACCGGGGTGTCCAGCGGGGGCGCAGCCACCCGTCGGACGGCAACCCGACCGGCCCGGAGGGGATTCCGGGCGGACAGCAATCCTCGCAGTCTGGCTCAGGCCCGGTGGCCGGGAGCAGGCAGAAGGAGCAAGAAGGATGACTAGTACGCAGGACCTCGGTTGGCTGCTGGCCAACTTCGCCGATCGGGTACCCGGTGTCGCGCACGCGGTCGCCGTCTCCGCGGACGGTCTGCTCCTGGCGTCGTCACGAGACCTTCCGCGGGACCGTGCGGACCAGCTGGCGGCGATCGCCTCCGGCCTGGTCAGCCTGACCCAGGGCGCGGCCCGGTGTTTCGAGGGCGGTGCCGTGTTGCAGACCGTTGTCGAGATGGACAATGGCTTCCTGTTCCTGATGTCGATCTCCGACGGTTCGTCGTTCGCGGTGCTCGCCGCACGCAGCTGCGACGTGGGACAGGTGGGCTACGAGATGGCCCTGCTCGTAGACCGGGTGGGCGACGCCCTGACCCCGCAGCCACGTACGGCTGTGGGGATGATGGGCTGATCGTCGCGCCAGCCGGTGGGGCGGGCGGGGCGACAACACTGCAAACGACGGGTAGCACCGGTGGGTTCCGGTGCCGGGTACGAAGGAGGTGAGCGGCGACATGGATCGTGACGAGCCGACCGGTGCGTTGGTCCGTCCATACGCCGTTACCCGCGGTCGTACCCGACCCCGCCTCGACATCGCCCTGGAGGCGTTGGTCGAGACGACGGTGCGCGGTCGTGCCGTTGCCACTGGCAACGGCGGTCAAGGCCGTGAACACCAGTACATCGCCGCGCTGTGTGACGGACGCGTGCAGTCGCTCGCCGAGATCGCGGCGCGGATGCAGCTTCCGCTCGGCGTGGCCCGGGTGCTCATCGCCGACATGGCGACGGACGGCCTGGTCGCGGTCCACGAGCCGACCATCCTGGACGACTCGGACGACGCGGTGGGCACTGAACTGCTGGAGAGGGTGCTGAGTGGACTTCGCAGGCTCTGACATGTCGCACCGGCCGCCGGCCCCGAGCGGGCGCGTGACGTCGGCGAAGATCGTGATCGCCGGCGGATTCGGCGTCGGCAAGACGACGCTCGTCGGCTCGGTCTCGGAGATCACGCCGCTGACCACCGAGGCCATCATGACTTCCGCCGGGGTGGGTGTCGACGACACCCGGCAGGTGCCGGGAAAGACGACCACCACGGTCGCCATGGACTTCGGCCGCATCTCGATCGACCGCGACCTGATCCTGTACCTGTTCGGTACGCCGGGTCAGACCCGCTTCTGGTTCATGTGGGATGAACTGGTCCGGGGCGCGATCGGCGCGGTCGTGCTGGTGGACACCCGCCGGCTGGCCGACTGTTTCGCGGCGATCGACTTCTTCGAGCACCGGCGGCTGCCGTACCTGGTGGCCATCAACTGCTTCGACGGCATGCAGTACCACGACCCGCAGGACGTCCGGGAGGCCCTCGCGATCTCCAACGACGTGCCGGTGGTGGCCTGCGACGCCCGGAACCGGGAGTCGACGAAGCACGTGCTGATCTCGCTTGTCGAGTATGTGCTCACCATGCGTCGCTCGCGGGCTGTCGCCCCGGCCTGAGCGCCGCCGCAGCGCCCGGTGACGGTCTGACGTCGACACCGGGCGCTGGTTGCTGTCCGTATGCCGGTTCGCGTAGGCATCCGAGCGCGGCCGCCGAGTGCGCGTGTGGCGGTTCGGGGCGTCCCTACCCGACCCCGAGTCGGCATCCACACCGGATGGAGCGGCTACGGCCGTCTGACGGCGTGCCTGAGGCCTTCGGTGAGTCCGGTCAGGACGTACCGTGTGGACGCCGCAAGGCATCCACACGGCGTCACGTGGTCGGGTTGTGCACCGGAAGCGACAGGCCGACCCGGCCGGTCTCAGGAACGGTAGCCGGCGGAGCGGTACTCGTACTCCCGGTCGTCGTCACGGTCACCGGTGTCCCGGCTGAAGTCCCAGCCGCCGGCCGCCTCGCGACCCGGGCGGCCACCGACGGCGAACCCGCCGATCTCCTGGCCGCGACGCCAGCCGCGGAAGTAGCCGGTGGTGTTCTCGGCCAGGCTGGCCGCGTCGCGCACGATCCGCAGTGGACGCTCCTCGCGCAGCGGTGAGCCGGGCACGAGGTTGGCCTGCGGTACGCGCTTGGGCAGGCCGGCGTTCGTCTCCGCACCCACGGCGGGGCGGGCGGCCTGCTCGGCAGCCTGCCATCCGGTGTCGGCCGTGCTCGACCAGTCCAGGGCGGCGTCCTCGCCGTGCCCGACGAACCAGGCTGACTTGGCCTGCGCGAAGATCAGCAGGTCACCGTCGCCCTCGTCGGAGATCGGCGACGGCCGGTGCTCGACGGGCGGTGCCGGTCGACGCGGCAGCAGTGGGGGATCCAGCCGCTCGGCGGAATGCCCGCGCTGCTCCTCGTGAGCCCGGTCCACCAGACGCAGTGGAGGGTTCTCCAGGTGCGACTCCGGCCCGTTGCGCAGCGCCCGGTCGGCCAGCGGCGGAGGCTCGACGAGCCGCAGCACCGGAGGCTCCGGGGGCAGGTCGTCGGCGAGCCACGGCGGGGTCACCCGGCGCTCGGTGGTCAGCTCGGCGGGCACCTCGGGACCGGGGGCGGGGCCTGCACCCCGGCTGCGGTCGTCGTACGAGCCGACGACGGGGTTGCGGGCCGAACTGTCGGCGGGATTCTCCGGGTTGTTGACAAGCGGCCAGTTGGCACGCGAGCCCGGGGCGGCCGGTTCCTGCCCGGGGCGGGGCGTCGGCACCGGAACGCTGAGGTCGGTGGCGCTGAAGCCGCCCGTCGGCGTCGGCGTCGGCGGCGCACCGTTGGTCTTCGGCCGGGGCGGGATGATGGTGCGCTGCCGTTCCGCGCGGGCACTGTTGATCGCTGCGGTGGTCAGCGTCGGCCGGAACGGCTCGCCGGCCTCGGCCGGTGGGATCGCACCACGCGGTGCCGGCGCGATCGGGGTGATCCCGGGCGGCGGCGGTGGCGTGGAGATCGGCCGGTTCGTCGGCCCGTCGATCCGAGATCCGGCGGAGTCGGGATGCGACGGCGGTGCCGACACGGGCGGTCCGGCGACCGCAGCCGGCGCGATCGGGGCAGGTGCGACCGGCGGCGGGGCGATCGGGGCCGGCGCCACCGGCGGCGGATTCGTCGGGCGGGGTGCCGGCGGTGCGGTGTTGCCCGAAACGGGCTCGGGGCGGGCGCGGCGTCCGGCGGACGGTTCCGGGCCGGCCGGGCGTACGGCCCGCAGGCCGGCAGCGCTGTTGACGGTGGGCAGTTCGCCGACCGGCTCGCCGCGTCGGGCGGCGGCTCGACGGCCGCTGGCCTGGGCCGGGCCGGCCGTACGCGCATGCAGCGCGCCGACGAGTGCGTCGCAACCGGCGTCGCAGGCGCGCACCGAGGCGACGGTCTGCCGGATGGTCTCGGCGGCGGCCGAGGTCAGGGCGCGGTTGACCGTGGACCGTCGAGGCGTCTCGGAGATGGCCACCCGCAGTGCGGTGACCGCCTCGTCGATCGCGTCCGGGTCGCCCACGCCGTCGGCGGTGAGTTGCGCGGCGACGGCGTCGGCGGTGACCGCGGCGTCCCGGCCACGGCCGGCGTCGGTGAGCATGCTCGGCTCGGGCAGCGCATCCAGCACCGCCAGCGGGATCGACTCCGCCGGGTCGGGGAAGGCGCGCAGGGCAGCCGGGTACAGCTCACGCAGCACCTCACGCAGCGCCACCGCGGCGGAGTGCCGGCCGCTGGTCAGCGCCGCGTGCGCGGCGAGTATCTGCTTGTAACCGGCGAGATCCCGGGGCGCCGGCAGGGTCACGGCCGACAGGGCACCGGCCTGAAGGGCGCGAGCCAGGCCGACGGCCCGCCGGACGGCCGGCGGGGACTGCATCTCCTCGACGGAGTCGTCGTCGGCGAACCGTTCGGCGAAGTCGTCGACCGAGTCGTCGTCCGCGATCGCCAAGGGGCGGCCGGCAGCGCTGAGCAGTGAGGTGACGGTGTGGTCGTCGGTGTCGGCGGCGATCGCCGCTCCGCTCGGCCCGCCCGAGCGGTCCACGAGCAACGTGACCAGTCGGGCATAGCCCACCGGGTCGTCGTCGACCTCGCAGACATGCAGCAGCCGGCCTGCGTCGTCGACCACAGCGGACGTCAGCGTCGATCCGGCCGAGGCCGGTCGGTCGGCCGGATCCGCCGAGGCCAGACCGCAGTACACGCGCACGAGCGCCACGGCGTCGTCCTCCTCCCGGGACACAGGGCTTAGCTCTGCCAGAGACTGATGCTCCCTGTTGTGGGTCAGTCGCGCCAGTCCACGACCGCAGAGATCTTTCCGACAATGGTCCGCCAACCGAGACTTGCCGTTTGTGCCCCGATTTTCTTCAGCCGCCGACGGCCCAGGAAGCCACCGATGCCGCCGTTGACCGAGGCCCGCAGCGCCTCGTCCAGGTCGTCGAGGCTGGAGCCGGCGGAGAGCATGTCGAGCACGGCCGGCAGACGCAGCGCGTACGACAGGTCCCGGGCGACCTCACCGGCCTCGATGAGCAGCGTCGGGTCCCAGGTGTCGTGCCCGCCGCGCAGGTTCTCCACGACCAGGTCGAGCTCGTAGATGTCCTCGTCGAGCGGCGCAATGTCGGCCGGCTCCACCCGTTCGGACAATTCATTCCAACTGTCCAGCTGAGACAGATCGTTCGGAGCGCCGGAGCGGACGAAACTCACGAGCGCCTCGGGGGTCTTGAACAGCAGCAGCCGCCCCCGGTGGGTCAGGAAGATCGGCACCTCCTCGTCGCCGGCCTCCTCGGCCGCCTTCTCGTCGGTGTCGTCCTTGTCACCCTTGGCGTCGGTGTCGCCGTCCTTGGACCGCTTCTCCTCGTCGTCGCTCTCGGCGAACTCCCGGGCGATCTCCTCGTCCAGGATGACGACGTCGCCGTCCTCGTCGTCCTCGGCCTCGACGACCTGGCGACGGGCCAGGAACGGATCGTCGGCGTCGCGCTCGGCCACGTCGGTCGGGGTCAGCTCGCTGGCCGGGCGGTACGCCCGCAGCGTGTAGCCGGTGCCGGCGGGCAGGGCGATCTCCACCGGGTCGATCCGCAGCTCTTCCCAGAGCGCGCGGGACGCGCCGGAATCCGCGTCGGCGACGGCCTCCGACTCGTCGGTGGCGTCCGGCTCGGTGGGGCCGGTCGTGTCATCGAGCTCGGGCTCGTCGGCGTCCGGCCGTTGAGGCGACTGGCGGGCCACGGTGACCTCCGTGTGCGTCGGGCTGCCCACCCGCCGGCGTGGTGCCGGCGAGTGACTCTGGGCACATACCCTAGTTGGCTGCGCTGGGTGACCGGTGCCCGCCCCGGTGGCGGGGCCGTGGTTCGACAAGTAGCGTTTCTACGCATGAACGCCCAGGCGCTGCACGGCCACCTCGACTCCCTGCTGCTCGCCGTGCTGGAACGGGGCGCCCTGCACGGCTACGCCATCATCGAGGCGCTGCGCGCCCGCAGCGACGGGCGGCTCGATCTGCCCACCGGCACCGTCTACCCGGCGTTGCGTCGACTGGAGCGGGCCGGGCACGTGGCAAGCGTCTGGAGCACCGTCAACGGTCGGGAGCGGCGGACGTACGAGTTGACCGACGCCGGCCGACGCACGCTTGCCGAGCAGCGAGCGGGGTGGCGCGAGTTCACCGCGACCGTCGGGCGCGTCCTGGACGCCAACCCACCCGCGGCGGCATCAGGCTGATTACTGCGGGTGACCTCGTGGTGTGGGGACGACGCACCACTACCGGGTGGTCATCGGCCGGGCGGCGAGCAGCCAGGTGTGCGCGGCCCGGCCCAGCCAGAGATGCGCCGCCCCCGCGACCAGCATCCCGACGATCATCGGTGGCCAGGTGAGCGCCGCGTCCCACAACGCGATCGACCAGCCGAAGAGCCCCACCCCGGCCACCGCCCCCAGCACGGCCGTGCCGGTCAGCAGGATGCCCACGGCGTGCGCCGCGACGGTGAACCCGGGCCGGGACGACCGCCCGGTCATCGCCACCAGCACCAGAGCGGCCGCGCCGAACAGGAACGCCGCTGTCCAGATCACGTCGACCGACCGGGACAGCAGCAGGTAGCCGGTCGGCGGCGGCGGACCCGCACTCCAACTCGACCCGTGCCAGGTCAGATCACCGGCGATCGCGGCGACCCCGGCGAAGGCGACGATCCACAGCGCCAACCGGCGCAGCGCAGCCACCGCCAGTTCGGCCTGGTACGCGGGCGCAAGCTGCGCGGGCGTACCGAACTCGGCCACCGCCCGTCGGGCCGCCTCGTCGCCCGGCAGACCACCGTCCCGGTACGCCTCGACGGCGTCCAGCAGGCCGTGCCGGGCCTCGGTCAGTAGGTCCGCGCGCAGCCGGCGTGGCCCGTGCAGCCGGGCGGCCAACTGCCGCAGGTGCTCCTCGACCAACACGTCATCACCGACCGGCATGCCCCCATGCTGCCAGCCGGACGGGCGTCCCGCCGTCCGGGAAATCCCTGAGAGGTCAGCCGGAAACCGCCAGGTAGCCGTGCTCGGCGGCCTGTTGCAACGTCCACTGGTCCCGGTACCAGCCCGGGGTCGCGATCAGCTCCGCGTGCCGGCCGCGCTGGATGATCCGTCCCGCGTCCAGCACCACGATCTCGTCCAGCCCGGCGAGACCACTGAGCCGATGGGAGATCAGCAACACCGAGCGCCCGGCGGGTACGGCGGCCAGGGCACCGGCGAGCACCTCGTCCGCGGCGACCGGGTCGAGGCCCTCGGTCGGCTCGTCGAGCACCAGCACGGCGGGGGCGGCGAGCAGCGCCCGGGCCAGTGCGAGACGCTGCCGCTGACCGCCGGAGAGCTGTGCACCCTCCTCACCGACGACGGTGTCCCAGCCGTCCGGCTGGTCCCGTACCCAGTCGGCCAGACCGGCCGCCTCGGCCGCCGCGAAGAGCGCCAACTCGTCGGCGCCGGGCCGGCCCAGCAGCAGGTTCTCCCGGACCGTGGCGTGGAAGACGTACGCCTCGGCGAGCAGCCCGCCGACCACCGCCGGCAAATCCTCGGGCGGGTACGTGCCGAGGTCCCGCCCGTCGAGGGTGACCCGGCCGCCGTCCGGGCGTACCGCACCGGTCAGCACCGCGGCGAGAGTGCTCTTGCCCGCGCCGCTCGGACCGACCACCGCCACCCGTCGTCCCGCGGGCAGGTCGAGGTCGAAGGTGTCCAGGGCGGCGGGCGCGCCGCTGCGATACCGCACGGTCACCTGGTCGAAGCGCAGGTCAGGAGTGCCGCCCCGGTCGCCGGACGGGGTCGTGAGGGCCGCCGGAGCTGGTTCGGGCGGAGTGCGCTCCTCGACTCCCATCCGGCCACCGTCGGTGATTGCCGGACCGGCGTCCGTCTTCGGTGCGTCAGTGCTGGTTGCCGGCGTGCCGGGGGCCTGTTCGGCGGTGTCGGTGATGAGTGGCGCGACCCGGGCCAGGCCGGCGCGGAGCGCGGTCCACTGCCGGGCGGCACCGACCAGGGCCAGGGCGATCTCCACGGCGGACAGGGTGCCGACCGCCAGCACACCGACGAGTACCCCGCCCACCCCGGCGCGGAGCGCGACGAAGACCACGGCACCGGCGGTCAGCCCGGCCACCAGCACCCCGGCGGCGTCCACGGCGAAGCCGCGCACGGCGAGCCGGCGTTCCAACCGGGCCAGCCGGCGGGCGCGGCGTTGCGCCGCATCGAGGGCGGCGCCTGTCGCACCGAAGGCGGCGAGGTCGGCGGCGCCGTGGGTCAGATCGACCGCGTCGGCGGCGAGCGCACCGCGCAGCGGTGCCACCTCGGCGGCGGCCCGCCGGGTCAACGCGGTGGCCAGCGCCGGCAGCGCCACCCCGGCCACCAGCAGCCCACCGGCGAGCACCAGCGCGGCCGACGGCGAGACCAGCGCGGTCAACCCGACCGCCAGCACGCTCACCAGACCGGCCGCCGCGCCCGGCACGACGACCCGCAACAGCAGGTCCTGCACCGCCTCCACGTCGGAGACCAGCCGGCTCAGTGCGTCGCCGGTGCGCGGTGGCGCGCCGCGCCGGGCGGCCAGGGTGGCGAAGACCCGGGTCCGGACATCGGTGACCAGACGCAGCACCGCGTCATGGCCGGCGAGCCGCTCGGTGTAGCGCAACACGCCCCGGCTGACGGCCAGGGCCCGTACCGCGACGATCGCCACGGTGAGCCGGTCCAGCGGAGGCTGGCCGGCAGCCGCCATCAACAGCCAGGTCGCCGTGGCCATCAGGGCAAGCGCCGCGAACTCGGTGACCGCCGCGAGCAGGCCGGCACTGATCAGCCGATTCAGGTACGGCCGGGCCAGCCGCAGCACCACCAGCTCCGGCGCTCCGCCGGCCGGTCGGGGACCAGCCTGGGCCGAGCCGCTCTCCGAGCCGGCCTGGCTGGAGCCGGCTCGGGCGGAACCGGCTTGGGCGGCCTGGGCGGAACCGGCCTGGGCAGAGCCCGCCTGTGCGGGTCGTTCTTCGCTCATCGGCCCTCCCCGGTCGGCTGCGGGGTCAGTTCGGTCACCCGGCCGTCGTCGACCCGCAGGATGCGATCGGCGTCGGCGAGCAGGGCGGGCCGGTGCGCGACAAGCAGGGCGGTACGGCCCGCCACCAGGCGGTGGGTGGCCGTCAGCACCGCGGCCTCGGCGGCGGCGTCGAGGCGGGCGGTGGGCTCGTCGAGCAGGACCACGGGGGTGTCCCGCAGGAACGCCCGGGCCAGCGCGACCCGCTGCCGCTGCCCGCTGGACAGGCCGTGCCCGCGCTCGCCGAGCAGGGTGTCCAGGCCGTCGGGCAGGGCGGCGATCACGTCGTCGAGGGCGGCGTCGGTGACCGCCTTGTCCACAGCGCTCGCGGAGGCCTCAGGGACGCCGAGGCGGATGTTGTCGGCAAGCGAGGCGGCGAACAGGTGGGCGCGCTGCGGCACCCAGGCCACCTGTCGACGCCAGCCGTCGAGGTCGGCCTCGGCGAGGTCGACCCCACCCACTGTGACCCGGCCGCGGGTCGGCGTGACGAAGCCGAGCAGCAGGCCGAGCAGGGTGCTCTTGCCGGCACCGCTGGGCCCGATGATCGCGACTCGCTCGCCCGGTCGGATGGTCAGCGAGACGTCCCGCAGTGCCACGGTGCGCTGGTAGGCGACGGTGACCGACTCGAACCTGATCTCACCGAGCCCGTCCGGCAGCGCCCCGGTGCGGGTCGTCGGAGCCGGCGCGGCACCGGTCAGGGTGAAGGCCTCGTCCAGCGCGGTGAGCCCTTCCATGCTGGCGTGGAACCGGCTGCCGGCCGCCCGCAGCGGCAGGTACGCCTCCGGGGTGAGCAGCAGCACCAGCAGCGCGACCTGGAGGGTCAGCCCGCCGCCGAGCAGCCGGATGCCCACCGGCACCGCGACGAGCGCCACGGACAGGGTGGCGACCAGTTCGAGCACCAGGGCGGAGAGGAAGGCGATCCGCAGGGTCTTCATGGTGGCGACCCGGTGGCCGTCGGCCATTCGGCGTACCGCGTCGGTCTGGGCCTTTGCCCGGCCGAAGGCGCGCAGGGTCGGCAACCCGGCCACCATGTCCAGGAAGTGCCCGCCGAGCCGGGACAGCCGACGCCACTGGCGTTCGGTGGCGGCCTGGGCCTGCCAGCCGAGCAGGGCCCCGAAGATCGGAATGAGCGGCAGGGTCAACGCGATGATCAGCGCCGAACTCCAGTCGGCGAAGACGATCCGGCCGAGCACGGCGACCGGCACGGTGACGCTGAGCACCAGCTGCGGGAGGTAACCGGTGAAGTAGGCGTCCAGGGCGTCCAGCCCGCGACCGGCGAGAGTGGCCAGTTGACCGGCCCGCTGGCCGGCGACCCAGCCGGGCCCGTGCCGGGCGACCGCGCCGAGCAGGTCGGCCCGCAGCGCCGCCTTGACCGTGGCGGCCAGTCGGGCCGACACCGTGCCCTGCGCCCAGACCAGCAGCGAGCGGGCCGCCACGGCGGCGACGAAGCCGGCCAGGGCGGGGCGGTTCAGTTCACCTGTGAACGCGGAGGCCAGCAGGGTGGCCAGGGCGGTGGCCTGCGCCACGACCAACCCGGCGGCGAGTACCCCGAGGAACGCAAGCAGGGCGAGGTCACCCCGGGCGGCGGGAACCTGGCGCAGCAGACGCGGGTCGAAGGGCCGGCGGTTCACCAGTACACCAGCGCCCTACCCTCGGTTCGTCCTCGGAAAATCCACAAGCACATCGCCTGAAAGCCTAGTAGTGCCGGCAGCAACGGTACTGCGAGCCAGCCCAACAGGCGCAGGGTCGGGGCGCTGGCTGCGGCCTCCGTCACGGTCAGTGACGCTGCGGGGTCGACGGTCGAGACCAGTGCGTACGGCCAGAGGGTCGCCCCGACCAGCAGCACCGGAAGGGCCAGCGCGGTGGCGGTGGCGGCGAAGGCGACGCCCTCCCGTCGCCGGCCCAGCGCCGTCCGCGCCACCAGCAGCGCCGCGACCAGCCCCACCGCCAGCAGTACGCCGACCGCCGGTCGCTGCGCGGCGACGCGTACCCGGTCGGAGAACAGGCCCACGACGGCGGCCGTGCCGACCGCGCCGGCCGCGGTGAGGACCAGCCGGCGGGCCAGCGGCCGGAGCCGGTCGGCCTCGGTGACCGGCAGCCGCAGCGTGAGGAAGGTCGCTCCGTGCGCTGCGACAAGCGCGACAAGCGCCAGCGCGGCAGCGGCGGCGAACGGGGTGAACAGGTGCGTCACGCCGACGACATGACCGTCCGGATGCCGCGGTACGCCCTGGAGCAGCCCGGCGAGCACCACACCCCAGCCGAGCGCTGCCAGCAGGCTGCCCACCACGATCACCCGGTCCCACGCGGTCCGCGCCCACCCGCTGGCCGGCCGGCTGCGCAACTGCACCCCGGCGGTGACCAGGATCACCCCGGCCAGTGCACCCAGCACCGCCGGATAGCTGCCGGCCAGCAGCTCCCCCTCCAGGACGGGGAAGGCGCCGAACAGGATGCCGACGGCCGCGACCAGCCACACCTCGTTGCCGAGGAAGAACGGTCCGACGGCGTTCAGGGCCGCCCGCCGCCGCGCCGGATCGGTGCGCCGGGCCAGCAGCAGGCCGACGCCGTAGTCGAAGCCACCGAGGACCAGGTAGCCGGCGAAGAAGAGGCCGAGCAGGGCGTACCAGGCGAGTTCCATCAGGCTCTCCTCAGACGAAGGCGGGCTCGGTGCGGCTGTCGTCGGCCGGCGGTTGCGTCGGCGGTCGGCCGAGGGCCGGATCCGCCGCGCCGGCGGCGGCGTGCCGGGCCAGCAGCACCCAGTTGGTCACGGCGAGGCCGCCGAGCAGCAGGGTGAAACCGATCAACGAGGTGGCCATCAGCCACGGGTCGATCGGGGAGATCGCCTGGTCCACCCGCAGCAGTCCGTACGCCACCCAGGGCTGGCGGCCCACCTCGCGGGCGATCCAGCCGAGGATCACGGCCACGAACGGCAGCGGCAGGGCGATCATGAGCAGCCAGAGCGGGAAGCGGAGCCGGATGATCCAGTCCCGCCAGAGCAGCGGGAGGATCAGCCAGAGCAGACCGAGGCCGAAGCCGATGAGGATCATGAAGCCGAGGCCGGCGTTGGCCAGCACGGGCGGCAGGTAGTCCCCGGGGCCGAACCGGGCGGTCCAGTCGGCGATCAGCGCTTCGGCGTCCGGGCTGGTGCCGCCGAACTTGGTCGGCTGGATCGCGCCGACCGAGCCGAACTGGGCGAAGCCGAAGCTCTGGACGAGGCCGATCGCCAGGGTGGCGGTGACCACCCCGATCCGCAGCGAGGTACGGAACAGGCCGAAGTCGGCGGTGCCGCGGGTCAGGTGCCAGGCGCTGACCGCGGCCATCAGCATTCCGCCGGTGAGCAGCGCCGCCGACACGACATGCCCGAACGCCATCCACAACGCCGGGTTGGTCAGCAGGGCGGAGAAGTCGGTCAGATGGGCGACCCCGTCGCGCACCTCGTAGCCGACCGGGTTCTGCAACCAGGAGTTCGCCACCAGAATCCAGAAAGCCGAGGCGTACGCGGTGAGCGCCACCCCGTACAGCAACGCCAGGTGTACGCCCCGACGCAGCCGGTGCCAACCGAAGATCCACATGCCGAGGAAGGTCGACTCCAGGAAGAAGGCGACAAGAGTCTCGATCGCCAGCGGGGCACCGAAGACGTTGCCGACGTAGCGCGACAGTCCGCTCCAGTTCAGCCCGAACTGGAACTCCATCACGATGCCGGTGGCGATGCCGAGCACGTAATTGATCACGTACAGCTGGCCCCAGAACCGGGTGAGCCGCTCGAAGCGTGGGTTGCCGGTGATCAACCAGGCGGTCTGCAACCCCACCAGCAGGGTGACCAGGCCGAGCGTGACCGCCACGAAGAGGAAGTGGACCGAGGCGGTCGCGGCGAACTGGAGCCGGGCGAGAAGCAGGGTGTCCATGACTCTCCTGGGTCGACGCAGTACCTCAGAGAGCCTACGGGTAGCGAATCTACATATGGGCGCGTGCGAGGGCGTAGCCGTCAGGATCAGGGTTAGTTCAGGGTGCCCGGCGGGCGATGGTTTCCCGGCTGGTCCGGATGGCCCGCGTCCTGGTCTGGCTCGGCCCGTTCCTGGTCGGCCTCGACCTGTGTCTGGTCGGGCTCGGCCAGCGTTCAGCTCAGGAAGAGGCCGATCGGCAGGTAGGCGGCGCTGCTGGTCACCGCCAGCGCGGCGGCGCCGAGCAACCGGGGCGGGCGTCCGGCAATCAGCAGCCGCTGCATGCGTACGTCCAGGTCCCGATGCCCGAGACCGAGCGTGCCGGCCGGGCTGATCCGGTCACCGGCGGCGGCGAACCGGCGCAACGCACCGGCCAGCGGCGCGTCCGCGTGCAGCTCCCGGGCCTTGTCGTCGGCGCGCATCTCGACAAGCAGCCCGACCCGTTCGTGCGCCTGACGCACCCAGCGCAGCCAGGGCAACGCCCGACACAACGCGGTGAACGGCAGCAGCACCAGGTCGTGCCGCTCCTGGGCGTGCGCCCGTTCGTGAGCGAGCACCGCCTCCAGTTCGGCCGGGTCGAGCAGATCGAGCGCGCCGGCACTGACCACCACCCGGGGCCGTACGCCGGGCAGGCAGTACGCGGCCGCGCTCGGGTGGTCGAGCACCAGTGCCCCGGGCACCGCGGGATCCCGCCGCGCCACCAGGGTCAGCAACTCCCGGTGCCGGCGCTGGGCGCGTACCGTGCCGTGGACGCTGCGTACCGTCGTGGTGAGCAGCACCGCGCCGATGCCCAGGCCGATGCCGACCAGCCCCAGGTGAACCACGCCCAGACCAGCGGGCAGAGTGCTGTGCCACAGATCCCTGCCGAGCGCGAGCAGGGCACTGCCGGTACCCATCTCGTACGGTGCCAGCCCGAGCGCTATCGGCATGCCCATCGCGGACAGGCCGGCCCCCAGACCGATCGCCTGCCAGCACAGGATCGCCACGCCCGGGCTCCGCCACGTCCAGGTGGAACGGGCCAGGACCTGCGCGAGCAGCCAACAGGCAAGCATCGCGCCAGTGAAATGCAGGGCGTACGCCACGGTCTCGCCCCTACCGTTCCGCAGTCTCGCCCGCCCGGTCCGGGCGGCCTGCCCGGTCCAGGGGGCTTGCCCGGTCTGCTGGCGGCGCCTCGATCCGATCGGTCAGACTGCCCAGCACCTCGGCATCCGCGCCTCCCGCGCCTCCCGCGCCTCCCGCGCCTCCCGCGCCTCCCGCGCCTGCGGTGCTTTTCGTGTCTTCCGTGACTCCCGCGACTCCGGTGGCTTCTGTGCCTTTAATGACCGGCGTCGACGTGGCCTCCGCTGCGAGGGCGGCGCGCAACACGTCTGCCTCGGTGCCGGTGACCGATCGGGCGAACCGGACCAGCGCCGCATCCCGGCTGCCACCGAGGTCGAGTGCGTCGAGCATGAGCTGGGCGATGTGTGCCTCCCGGCTGGCCGCCGCGCGATAACGCCAGGCTCGGCCCTCCCGCTCGCGCTGCACCATGCCCTTGCCGGCGAGGCGATCGAGCACCGTCATCACCGTCGTGTACGCCAACTCGCGCCCGGCCAGCGCGTCGGCCACCTCGCGCACCGTGACCCCGTCCGACCTGGCGGGCACCGTGTCCCACAACACGTCCATCACCGCACGCTCAAGATCACCCAGCCGAGTCACCCCCCAATCCTACCCCCCGTAGTAGACCCCCCGC
>NZ_PNOZ01000038.1:0-68934 GCF_002879555.1 Verrucosispora sp. ts21
CACACCCACACACCCACACACCCACACACCCACACACCCACACACCCACACACCCACACACCCGCGATCTTGCACTTCATGTCGCCTTTATGCGCAGTTCATCCCGCTATGTGACGACCAAGAGTGCAAGATCGCCGCGCACAAGGCCCGCAGGCGTAGACCCTCAGGCCGCGCGCACCACACGTACGCGTGGATCTTGCACTTTGTGTCGCCGTTACGCGGCATTTATCCCGGTATTCGGCGACCGAAAGTGCAAGATCAACGCATGAAGGGGCCGCGCGTGCAGGCCCCAGGGCAGGTTCCCGTGCACGGCCCGCGCGGCACGGCCCGCGCGGCACGGCCCGCGCGGCACGGCCCACGCAGGGCATCGACCCACGCAGGGCATCCCCGTGTAGGGCACCCCTGTGCAGGGGTATGCCGCTGCACGGGCCCGCGTGTGCGAGCTTTGCCGCGGGGTTGGGGGCGCGGCGAGGGGTGGGGTTAGTCCTTGTCGCCTCTGGCGAGGTGGCCCGTTCCGGGCTGAAAATCGTGTCGGTCGCTCGCTGACGTCGTTGCTCCTTGGTCCGTGTGAGGTCGTGGGTTAGTCGGACGCTGGTAGCCGCGTTATGGGCCCTTCACTGTTGCTGCGAGCACGCGAGTTAGATTCACCCGTTCTGTGGCTGCCGTGGGCGACCGCCCTGATGTTCGCGCTGGTGGGGAGGGTTTCGGTTGCTGGATCAAGCCCAGGACGAAGAGCAGATCATCACGCGTGTGGCGGGGTTGGACATTGGTAAGGCGTCGTTGGTGTGTTGCGCACGGGTTCCGGACGAGAAGAAGCCCGGACGGCGGCTGCAGGAAGTGCGGACCTACCCGACGATGACCCGATCGTTGATCGGGCTGGCCGAGCGTCTGGCCGCGCTGGGGGTGACCCGGGTGGTCATGGAAGCCACCAGTGACTACTGGAAACCGGTGTTCTACCTCCTTGAGGCGCACGGGTTCGAGGTGTGGCTGGTCAACGCCCGCGACGTCAAGCATCTGCCGGGCCGGCCGAAGACCGACAAGCTGGACGCGGTGTGGTTGTGCAAGGTCGCCGAACGGCAGATGATCCGGCCGAGTTTCGTGCCACCGGCGCCGATCCGGATGCTGCGGGATCTGACCCGCTACCGGGTCGATCTGATCGCTGAGGCGGGGGCGGAACGCAACCGGGCGGAGAAGCTGCTCGAAGACGCGCAGATCAAACTGTCGGTCGTGGTCAGCGACCTGTTCGGCACGTCGGGGCGGGCCATGATGGCGGCGTTGATCGCCGGGCAGCGCGACCCACACACCCTGGCCGAACTGGCCCGCTCCAGCCTGCGCCGCAAGATCCCAGCCCTGCAGGAAGCTCTCACCGGTCACTTCACCGACCACCACGCGTTCCTGCTGGGCAAGATGATCGCCCGCATCGAGCAGGTCGAGGCCGACATCCGCGAGGTCGACGCCCGGATCGAGGCGCAACTGGCCCCTTTTGCCCCGGCGGCGACCCGGCTGCTTGAGATCCCCGGAGTCGGCCCGGCCGCCGCTGCCGCGATCATCGCCGAGATCGGCGTGGACATGACCCGCTTCCCGACCCCGGCCCACCTCGCCGGCTGGGCCAAGTTCGCCCCCGGCGTCAAGGAATCAGCCGGCCGCCGCAAAGGCACCGGATCGACCGGACACGGCAACCGCTACCTCGCCCGCGTCCTCGGGCAGATCGCGGTCTCCGCCGCCCGCACCAGCACGTTCCTCGGCGAACGCTACCGGCGCATCGCCCGAAGACGCGGCGCCAAACGCGCCATCGTCGCGGTCGGCCGCTCAGTCCTGACGATCATCTGGCACCTGCTGTCAGACCCCGCAGCCGGCTTCCGTGATCTCGGCGCCGACTTCTACCTCAGCCGCACCGACACCGAACGCCGCAAACGCAACCACATCCACCAGCTCGAAGCCCTCGGCTACCGCGTCACCCTCGACCTCGCCGCCTAACGCACCGCCCAACAAGACCCATCCCGCGCCGCTCCGCGACGCGGGATGCTGCCGCACGTCAAGTTACGGTCGATTTTCGAGTTAGTGCAGGGGGGTGTGGGCGGGGTTGACCTGTTCGGTGGGGGATGGGGGTGGTGGGGGAGTGCCGTTGCCGAAGGGGCGGCCGCCGAGGGCTTCGCGGTCGTGCGGGGTGAGCCAGTTCGACAGGTCGGGGCCCAGCGGCACCACCCCGGTCGGGTTGATGTCCCGGTGCACCTCGTAGTAGTGCCGTTTGATGTGGTCGAAGTCGATCGTGTCGCCGAAGCCGGGGGTGGTGAACAGGTCCCGGGCGTACGCCCACAGCACCGGCATCTCGCTGAGCTTCTGCCGGTTGCACTTGAAGTGGCCGTGGTACACCGGATCGAAGCGCACAAGCGTGGTGAACAGCCGCACGTCCGCCTCGGTGATGGTGTCGCCGACCAGGTAACGCTGCCCGGCGAGCCGGTCGCTGAGCCAGTCCAGCCGGTCGAACAGCCGGTGGTACGCCTTGTCGTACGCCTCCTGGTTGCCGGCGAAGCCGCACTTGTACACGCCGTTGTTGACGTCCTGGAAGACCACCGCGTTTACCTCGTCGATCTCGGCCCGCAGGTGCTCGGGATACAGGTCCGGGGCACCGGGTCGGTGGTGGGCAGTCCATTCGGTGGACAGGTCCAGGCTCATCTGGGCGTAGTCGTTGGTCACCACCTGCCCGGTCGGCACGTCGACGATCGCCGGCACGGTGATGCCGCGCGGATAGTCGGGGTGGCGGGCGAAGTACGCCTCCTGGATGCGTTCGATGCCGAGCACCGGGTCCCGGCCACCCGGGTCCAGGTCGAAGGTCCAGCTCCGCGCGTCGTGGGTCGGCCCGGTGACGCCCATCGACAGGACGTCCTCAAGACCCAGCAACCGCCGTACGATGATCAGCCGGTTCGCCCACGGGCAGGCGCGACTCACCACCAGCCGATAGCGTCCGGGCTCGACCGGATAGCCGTCCCGCCCGTCCGCGGTGATCCGGGTGGTGATGTAGTTCTGGTCCCGGTTGAACTCCCCGCCCGGCTCCACGTACTTCCCGCCGGTCTGTCTCTGGCCCGTGCCGTTGTCTGCCGTCATCGCCCTGCTCCTTGCCCGCGCCGCCTGCCATGCCGGTCCCATCATTGCTGACACTGCGGCCGCTGGCCCGGCAGAAGGGGCGGTGATCGAGCGGAAGCGCGGGAACCGCCCGTGCGATACCCGTCGGGCCGATCAGAGGTATCGGGGTGTCAACTGGGCCACGGACAGGTTCACCGGAAATGGCTCACCGGTGTCGACGAAACTGGTCCACCGTCCGGTCTCGGTGTAGACCTCGTGCACCGGATCGATCCGGTGGGTGTGTACCACGAGACCGGCCGGATCGGTCTCGATCCGCCAGTCCGCACCTCGACACCCTGGGTGACCTCGTACTCGTCGGGGTACTCCGCTTCGAGCGCGACGCCGAGTCGCATGGCGATGGTCTGGTGGGCGGCGGTGGGGGAGGCAGGCACGAGCAGCACTCCATCGAGCAGCTCGCGGCGGCGACCGTCGTCGGGCAGGGCGTCGAGGTCGTCCGTCGTCCACTCGCCCGACGGCGGTTGGTGCAGCGCGGCGGTTATCTGACGGGTCCTTTCCGATGTGTCGTTCTCCCCGTGGTCACGGTACTGACAGCAGAGCCCGGGTGGTGGTCGCGCGCGCCGTGCCCACAGGGCAGGATGGTCGACATGAGCGAGCGTCAGCGAGCGAATCATCGGCTCGGCGCATTGGTGCCTCGTGACGACACGGAGCGCAGCGGAGTGTCGGCATGAGCGAGCGAAGCGAGCCGGCGGGTGTGCCGGGCAGCGGGCTGGTCAAGGGCCTGGCGGTCACGCTCAAGACGATGACGAAGCGCTCCACCACCCAGCAGTACCCGGACGTCGCCCCCGAGTTGCCGCCCCGCTCACGTGGGGTGATCGCGCTGCTGGAGGAGAACTGCACGGTCTGCATGCTCTGCTCCCGCGAGTGTCCGGACTGGTGCATCTACATCGACTCGCACAAGGAGGAGGTGGCGGTGCCCGGCGCCGCCCGCCCTCGCCAGCGCAACGTGCTCGACCGGTTCGACATCGACTTCTCGCTCTGCATGTACTGCGGCATCTGCATCGAGGTCTGCCCGTTCGACGCGCTCTACTGGTCGCCCGAGTTCGAGTACGCCGAGTACGACATCAAGGACCTGCTGCACGACAAGGATCATCTCGGCGAGTGGATGGCGACCGTACCGCCGCCACCGGCGCACGATCCCAACGGTGAGCCGGCCAAGGAGGAGACCGCCGCCGCGCGCAAGGCCGCGATCCCCGCCGCGCCCGCCGCCCGGCCGACCGCCCCGCCGGTACGCCCCGAGCCGGCACCCGGCGGTACGGGTGAGCCCGGCGACGGGGAAGGTGCTTCCGAGTGACCGGCGTGGACGTGCTGCTGCTCGCCCTGGGCGCGGTGGCCGTCGGGTCCGGGGTGTTTGTGGTGTCGACCCGGCACCTGGTCCGCGCCGGGCTCTACCTGGTGGTCTGTCTCGGTGCCGTGGCGGGCATGTATCTGGTGCTCACCGCCGAGCTGGTGGCCTGGGTGCAGGTGCTGATCTACGTGGGCGCGGTGGTGGTGCTGCTGCTGTTCGCGGTGATGCTCACCCGCGCGCCGATCGGTGCCTCGGACGATCTGGACCGTCCGGGGTGGCCGGCCGCGCTGATCGGCGGCGGGGTCGGGCTGGGGTTGGCCGCCCTGCTGATCGACGCGTTCCGCTGGACAACTGTGGAGCTGCCCGAGGCGGGCACCGCCGAGCGGATCGGCGAGCAGGTCTTCGCCAGTTGGGTGCTGCCCTTCGAGGTGCTGTCGATCCTGCTGCTGTCGGCGCTGGTCGGCGCGATCGTGCTGTCCCGCCCCGACATCGGGCGCACACCGGGAGACAGCGCTGCGCGGGACCGCACACCGGGAGACCGTCCAGCCGGGGACGAGCCGGCCGAGCGGGCCGGCTCGGGTGGCGAGGGAGGGGCCCGGTGAGACCGGTCATCCCGTACGTCACCGCCGCGCTGCTGTTCGGCCTCGGCGTGTACGGCGTACTGCGGCGACGCAACGCGGTGCTGGTGCTGATGGGCGTCGAGCTGATGCTCAACGCGGTGAACCTGATCCTGATCACCGCCGACACCACGACCCGGGCGCTGCTGCCGCACAGCGGTCAGGTCTTCGCGCTCTTCGTGATCGTGCTGGCGGCGGCCGAGATCGGGGTGGGGCTGGCGATCGTGCTCCAGCTCTACCGGATGCGGGCCAGCGTCGCCGTCGACGAGGTGCCACTGGACACGGCGCCACTGGACGAGGTGTCGATGGACAAGGTGCCGTTGGAGGGTCAGCGGTGAGCACCACGACGCTGCTGGGCGCGCTGCTGCCGGTCGTACCGCTGGTCGCCGGTCTGGTCGGTCTGCTGCTGCCACCGGCGGCGCGGGGCGCGACCACCGACCGGGACACTTCCCGGCGCGCGGCGATCGCCCTCGGTGTGGCCGGGGCTGCGGGCGCTCTGCTGCTGGCGGTGGCGCTGCTCGTCACTCTTGACGCCCCGGCGGAGTCCTCGACCACCTGGATCCGCTTCGGCGAGCTCACCGTCACCCTCGGGGTACGCCTCGACGGCGCCGCCGCCCTGGTCGCCGTGGCGGTCGCCGCCGTGGCCCTGGCTGTGCAGGTCTACTCGGTCGGCTACCTCACGCGGGGGCCGCACGACGACACGGATGTCGACCACCGCTACCCGCCGTACGCGGCACAGATCAGCCTCTTCACCGCCGCCATGCTGCTGGTGGTGGTCTCCGGGGACCTGATCATGCTGCTGGTCGGCTGGGAGGTGATGGGCATCTGCTCGTACCTGCTGATCGCCCATGACCGGTGGCTGCCGCAGGCGCCGGCCGCCGGGCAGAAGGCGTTCCTGGTGACCCGGGTCGGCGACGTCGGGTTCCTGCTCGGCATCGCCCTGCTCGGGGTTTCGGCGGGCAGCTTCCGGATCGCCGACGTGCTCGCCCACGACCACGGCACCGGCACGCTGACCGCCGCCGGTCTGCTGCTGCTCGCCGGGGTCGCCGGCAAGAGCGCACAGTTCCCGCTGCACACCTGGCTGCCCGACGCGATGGCCGGCCCCACCCCGATCTCCGCGCTGATCCACGCCGCCACGATGGTGGCCGCCGGGGTGTACGCAATCACCCGGCTCTGGCCGCTGTTCGAGGCCACCCCCACCGTGCTGGCCGTCCTCGGGGTGATGGCCTCGGTGACGCTGCTGCTCGGCGCGTTCGCCGCCACCGCACAGGACGACATCAAACGGGTGCTCGCCTGGTCGACGGTCTCCCAACTCGGCTACATGACCGGTGCGCTGGCCGTCGGCTCGCCGCCTGCCGCGCTGTTCCACCTGCTCACCCACGCCGCGTTCAAGGCGTTGCTGTTCCTCGCCGCCGGTGTGGTGATCCACGCCGTCGGTACCGCGGCGATGTCCCGGATGGGCGGGCTGCGGCACAGCATGCCTGTCACCTTCTGGTGCACGCTGATCGGTCTGGGCGCGCTGGCCGGCCTACCCCCGCTCTCCGGCTTCTGGAGCAAGGAGGGCGTGCTCGCCGCCGCCGAGGGTGCCGCCCTGCACGGCGACGGCCCGGCTCCGGCCTGGGTGGGCTGGCTGGTCTGGCTGGCCGGGCTGGTCGGCGTTGCCGTCACCGCCTGGTACGCCACGCGGCTGCTGCTGCGTACCTTCTTCGGCGCGCCGCGCACCCCGCTGACCCACCCGCACGACCCGCCTGCTCTGCTGCGCTGGCCGGTGCTGGCGCTGACCGTGCCGGCGGCCCTGCTCGGCCTGGCCGGCTTCCCCGGCTGGTTCGCCACCCAGTTGCAACGCACGACGCCGTCCGACGCCGAGGGGGTGTCGGACCTGATGCCGCCGGACGGGCTGATCCACCTCACCCCGACCGTCCTGCTGCCCCTGGCGTTGCTGCTGCTCGGGGCGGGCCTGGCCTGGGCCGGTTGGCGGCGGGACACCGCCGCCGATCCGGCGGCGGCGCTGGGTCCGCTGCGGCCGGCCTTCGCCGGCGCGTTCCGCCTCGACGACGTCCAGCACACCCTTGTGGTACGCCCCACGACCGCGCTCGCCCGGGCGGCACGCGTCGCCGACGAGCGGGTCGTCGACGGCGCGGTCACCGGCACCGGCCGGGGTGCGGGTGCCCTCGGCGGCGGCCTCGCCGCCCTGCACCGCTCCGCGCTGCCCCGAGCCGTCGTCGCGGTGCTCGCCGGTGCGTTGCTGATCGCCCTGGCCGCCACCCTGATCGGAGCAATGTGATGAGCCGCAGCGCGTCGCGGGCCGCATCGCGGAGCGGAGCTGCCCGATGAGCTTCGGTGAGTTCCTGCTGGTCGCGGTCCTTGCGCTACCGGCGCTCGGTGCCCTGGCGGTGGCGGCGATCCCCCGCGACCTGCCCGCCCGCGTGGCCGGTACGGTGGCCGCCGCGCTGACCCTGGTCGCGGCGCTGGCGCTGGCCGTCGACCGGTCCGGCAGCTGGACCGCCTACGCGGTGACCCCGCCTGCGGTACGCCCCTGGCACGCCCTCGACCTGCCCTGGGTGCCGGGCCTGGAGCTGCGTTTCCACCTCGGGGTGGACGGCATCTCCTGGCCGCTTGTGGTGCTGACCGCCCTGCTCACCCTGCTCTGCTGCGGGTACACCTGCTGGCGGGTACCGCCCGGTGGCAGCGGGCGCGCCCTGGTGGCGCTGCTGCTGGTGGTCGAGGTCGGCATCCTCGGCACCTTCCTCGCCCTGGACCTGGTGCTGTTCTTCCTCTTCTTCGAGATCGTCCTGCTGCCGATGTACGCGATCATCGTCGGCTGGGGCGGCGACGGCACCGACCCGGCGGCGGTGGTGGCACGGCGTCGGGCGGCCCGCAAATTCGCCCTGTACACCCTGTTCGGCTCGGTGCTGCTGCTGGTCGGGGTCTACGTGGTGGTGGCCGCCGCCGGTACCGCCGACATCGTCGCGCTGACCGGCGGCAACGGACTGGCCCGGGGCACCCAACTGGCCGCGTTCACGCTGCTCGCGGTGGCCTTCGCGGTGAAGAGTCCGCTCTGGCCGCTGCACTCCTGGCTGCCCGACGCGCACACCCAGGCCCCGACCGTCGGCAGCGTGCTGCTCGCCGGGGTGCTGCTCAAGATGGGCACGTACGGTCTGATCCGGGTCGCCGTCGGGGTGGCGCCGGAAGGGGCCCGCTGGGCGGCACCGGTGCTGGGCGTACTCGCCGTCGCGGCGATCCTGATCGGATCACTTGTGTGTCTGGCGCAGACCGAGCTGAAACGGCTCATCGCGTACTCAAGCGTGGGGCACATGGGGTTCGTGCTGCTCGGGATCGCCACGCTGACCGCCACCGGCATCCAGGCGGCGCTGATCGGCAACGTCGCGCACGGCATCATCACCGGCCTGCTGTTCTTCCTCGCCGGGGCGATAAAGGACCGGACCCACACCGGGGCGCTGCGCGAACTGTCCGGGCTGCGGGAGACCGCCCCCCGGCTGTCCGGGCTGCTCGCCTTCGCGGCGGTCGCCTCGCTGGGGCTGCCCGGCCTGGCCGGGTTCTGGGGTGAGGCGTTCGCGGTGGTCGCCGCCGTCGAAGTGGGCGGCGCGCTGTGGATCACGCTGGCGGTGCTTGCCGCGTTCGGCGGTGCGCTGACGGCGGCGTACCTGCTGCGGCTGTTGCGGCAGGTCACCCACGGCACTGCGACGCCTGCGGTGGCCGGGCTGAAACCGGGACTGGCCGGAGCCGAGGTGGCCGCCTGGACGCCGCTGGTGCTGCTCGCGCTGGCCGTCGGGCTGGCACCGACCCTGGTGCTTGGTGTCGCCGAGGCACCGGTGACGGCCCTGGTGGAGGTCCTGCGATGACGACGACCCGGGACCGGGCCGACGGGAGGCAGCCGTGAGCAGGGTGCAGAGCGTCGACAGTGTGGCGCTGCTGCCGGCGTACCTGGCCGCCGGGACGGCCGTGCTGGCGCTCCTGGTCGACCTGGTGCTGGCCCGCAGGACGGCGACGATCGTCGCGGCGGCCACCGGTGCACTCGCCACCCTCGTCGCGGCCGTGGCGGTCGGTGCCGGAGCCGAACGCCGTACCTTCTGCGTCGGGGCCGACTGCTCGTACGTCTTCGGCGGGCGGGCCGCGCTGGTGGCCGGGCTGGTGGCGCTGCTGGCGCTCGGGGTGTTGGCGTTGGCCGGGCCGCTGCTGCGCGACGGCGTGACCCCGGTGGGGGAGTTCTGCTTCCTGCTCGCCTGCTCGATGACCGGTGGTGTGGTGCTCGGCGCGGCCGGCGACCTGATCACCCTGATCGTGGCGGTGGAGGCGTTGACCCTGCCGCTGTACATCCTGGTCGGGCTGCGCCGGGGGAGCCTGGCCAGCGCCGAGGCGGCGGTCACCTTCTTCGTGGTCAGCGTGGTGGCCACCACGCTCACCCTGCTCGGTGCGGCGCTGCTCTACGCGGTCACCGGCAGCCTGCACCTGGAACGGCTGGGCGCGATCCTGGCCGACCGCTCGGACCTGCTGGACCTGCCGCTGACCACTGTCGCGGTGACGCTGGTGCTGGCCGGGCTGGCGTTCAAGGTGGCGGCGGTGCCGTTCCACGCCTGGGCCCCGGCCACGTACGACGGGGCACCGCTGCCGGTGGCCGCGTACCTGTCGACGGCGTCGAAGCTCGGCGGGGTGGTCGCCCTGCTGGCCGTGGTGCAGCACGCGCTGCCACTGAGCGTGGCGGGGCCGGTGCTGGCCCTGGTCGCCGCGCTGACCATGACCGTGGGCAACCTGGTGGCCCTGCGTCAGCGGCGTACGGTGCGGCTGCTGGCCTGGTCCTCGGTGGCCCAGGCGGGCTACATCCTGGCCCCCCTCGGCGCTCTCGCCCTGGCCGACGTCGACGCCCGCTCCGCCGCGTACGCCGCCGCTCTGGCGTACGCCGTCTTCTTCGTGCTGTTGGAACTGGCCGCCTTCGCCGGGGTGGTGGCCCTGCGCCCGGCCGGGGCGGACGGTGGTCGCCTCGACGACCTGCGCGGCGCGGCCCGGCGGCACCCCTGGGTCGGCGCGGGCCTGGCGTTCGCGCTGATTGGGCTCGCCGGCCTGCCACCGGGGTTGGCCGGGTTGTTCGCCAAGGTGACCGTGGTGCGGTCGCTGCTCGGCGGCGATGCGGCCTGGCTCGCCCTGCTGGTGGCGCTGAACGCGGTCATCGGCCTGGCCTACTACCTGCGCTTCGCCGCGCTGCTCTACACCCCGACCGACAGTGCCCTCGCCGGTACTCCGGCCGGTGACGCGCCTGCCGGGGCGATCCGACCGGCTCGCGTGGTGGTGGCCGCGCTGGCCGTGGCGACCGCGATCGCCGTGATCGTCGGCTTCGCACCGCAACTGGTGCTCGATCTCGCCGGCAGCTGAATCCGGCCTGACCTGCCGGTGCATTCCCCAACATGACTGTCACTCAGGTAACTCTCAGTCATGAACCGGATGGTTGACGGGTACCGGGTTGTTGTACCGGTCGACGGATCCACGCATCCGTGCACCGAAGGAGTGATTCGTGCACCACAACCGTCTGAAGACCGCCGCGCTGCTCGGCCTGCTCACCTCGCTGATCCTGGCGGTGGGCTACTGGTTCGGCGGCAGTGGCGGCCTGGTCATCGCCGTCGTCATCTCGCTTGTGATGAACGGCGTCACCTACTTCTACTCCGACAAGCTGGCGCTTCGCTCGATGCGGGCACAACCGGTCAGCGAGGCACAGTTCCCCGAGCTGTACCACATGGTGCGGGAGTTGGCAGCCGAGGCACGGCAGCCCATGCCCCGCCTCTACATCAGCCCGACCGCCCAGCCCAACGCGTTCGCCACGGGTCGTAACCCGCAGAACGCGGCGGTCTGCGTGACCCAGGGGATCGTCGAGCTGCTCGACTACCGGGAGTTGCGGGGCGTCATCGGGCACGAGCTGTCACACGTCTACAACCGGGACATCCTGATCTCCAGCGTGGCCGCCGGCCTGGCCGGCATCATCACCATGGTGGCGAACCTCGCCCTGTTCATCCCGCTCGGCGGCAACGACGAGGACGGCCCCAACCCGGCAGTGCTGCTGCTCACCATCATCCTGGGCCCGATCGCGGCCAGCATCATCCAGTTGGCGATCAGCCGCAGCCGGGAGTTCCAGGCGGACGCCTCCGGCGCGGAACTCACCCGTGACCCGCTGGCGCTGGCCAGCGCGCTGCGGAAGATCCACATGGGCGCCCAGCGTCGGCCGCTGCCGGCCGAGGGGCAGCTCACCAGCACCGCGCACCTGATGATCGCCAACCCGTTCAAGGGCGGCGGGGTCGCGGCGCTGTTCGCCACCCACCCGCCCATGGAACAGCGCGTCGCCCGGCTGGAGCAGATGGCCCGCAACATGGGCCCGGTCCGCTACCAGCGCTGACCCGCACCGATCCTTCGCCGCCCACACCGGGTCCACCCGGTGTGGGCGGCACCCTATTCGGTTGCGGGCCACCACCTGGACAGCGTTAGGGTTCAAACCGCTCTCGCTCATTACACCTGTGGAGGTCCTCGGTGGCTGGTCTGCGCCGTTACCTGGGCGTTTGGCACCTTCCCGGGGCGCCGACCCTGTTGATCACCGGCATCATCGGGCGACTCGGGATCGGCATGACCCCGCTGGCCCTGCTGCTGGTCATCGAGGAGGTCACCGGCCGCTACTCGCTGGCCGCCCTGGCCGGCGGCTGCTACGCCCTCGCCGGGGCCGCGCTCAGCCCGGTGGCCGGGCGGATCGCCGACCGCATCGGCCCCACCCCGGTCCTGATCGGCACCGCGGTCGCCCACCCACTGGCCCTGATCGGCCTGCTCTGGGCGGCCCGCTCCGAGCAGACACCCTTCGCCCTGGTCCTGGTGGCCGCCGCCCTGGCCGGTGCCTCCTACCCGCCGCTGACCGCCGCGATCCGCGGCGCGTGGAACGACCTGACAAGCGTCGCCTCCGGCCGGTACCACCTGCGCAACACCGCCCTGGCCGCCGAGACCACCCTCTTCGAAGTCGTCTTCGTGCTCGGCCCACTGCTGGTCGCCGGCTTCGTCCTGTTCGCCGACGCCGGGGCCGCGCTGATCGGTGCGGCGGTGGTGACCCTGGTCGGCACCGTGGCCGTGGCGCTCGGCCAGACCATGCGTGGCTGGCAGCGGCACGAAGGGGAGCACCAGACCCGAGGCCTCGGCCCACTGCGGGTCCCCGGATTCCCGGCCCTGCTGCTCTGCGTGGCCAGCCTCGGCATCGCCTTCGGCGCGGCCGGCGTGACGGTGCCCGCCTTCGCCACCCGCTACACCCCCGACGACCCGGACAGCCTGGCCGGCGTACTGCTGGCCGTCTGGGGCGTCGGCAGCGCCGTCGGCGGCTTCTGGTTCGGGATCCGCCGCCCGGCCCGCAACATGACCCGACAGTTCGCCTGGCTGCTCGCCGCCGTGGCGGGCAGCTTCGCCGTCTTCGCCGTGATGCCCACCCCCTTGGCGCTCGGCACCGCCCTGGTGGTCGGTGGGGCCACCATCGCGCCGGCCCTGACCCTGGAGAACACACTGGTCGGGCGGATCTCGCCGGTCGGCATGCTGAACGAGGCGTACACCTGGGTGGTCACCATGTCCGTCGGGGCGAGCGCCGCCGGAGGCGCGGTGGCCGGCCTGATCGTCGACCACGCCGGCGGCGTGCCGTGGGCGTTCCTGTTCGCCGGTGCGGCGGTCGCCGCCGGGGCCGCCCTCGCCGCCCTGCCCGCCGGCCCCATCGCCCGCGCAGAAGCCGCCACCGTACGCGTCGAAACCCCCGCCCCGGTCTGACCGGGCCGGCGGTGGGTATCACCGAGGCATGTTCGCCTTCTTCTCGAACCGCCTCGGCTGCCTCGGCTCGATCCTGGTCAGCGCCATCGGCACCATCGTGCTTCTGTTGATCTTCAACCGCTGACCCGGCTGCCGCCCGACGGGATATTTGCACCGAAGACCACCCGACCGGCGTGGGTCAGCTCAGTGGGCCACGCCGGTCAGGTGGCGGCGAGGAACGCCCGTACCCGCTCCATGAGCAGCGCGGCCGCCTCCGGGTCGTACGCGTCGAGTGAGGAGTCGGCGAAGAGGTGCTGGTCGCCGGGATAGACGAACAGTTCGGCGTTCGCTGAGGAGTCGGCGAGTTCGCGTGCGGCCGGCAGGTCCTCGTCGAAGAACTCGTCGCCCTCCTTGCCGTGAATCTGCACCGGCACGTCCTCGGGCCACGCCTCTCCGAATTCCGTGACCGGGAGGCAGGAGTACATCAGGAGGGCCCCGCGGGCACCGGGCCGTGTCTGCGCAAGCTGCTGGGCGATCGTCACGCCGAAGGAGAATCCGGCGTAGACCAGCCCAGGGCCGAGTTCGTCGGCCGCGGCGATGCCGCGCTCCTGGATTGCATCCGGCCCCAACTCACGAGCGAATCCGAACCCTTCCTCGATGCTGCCGAACGTACGGCCATCGAACAGGTCCGGCGTGTGCACGGTGTGTCCGACCTGGCGCAGGCTGTCCGCGAAGCTCCGGACCCCGTCGGTCAAACCTTGGATGTGGTGGTAAAGCAGCACGTTGGCCACGGCGTAGAACCCCCTGTGAACGATCGAAATTTCTCGAACGTTCCGGGACGCTAGTCTGTTCCGCTATGGCAGACAACCCCCCGGACTACGACCTGGCCGAGCGGATCGCGCTGACCAGCCCGGACCAGGTGAAGGCCATCGGCCATCCGCTCCGCACATCGATCCTGCACCTCCTCCACGAGCGGGCCGCGACCGTGACCGAGCTGGCGGCAGCGGTCGAGCGCCCCAAGAGCACGGTCGCGCACCACGTGGACGTGCTCACCCGCAACGGCCTGCTCCAGGTGGTGCGTACGCGAAAGGTGCGGGCGGTCGAGGAGCGCTTCTACGGGCGCACCGCGCGGATGTTCTACATCCCGTCGGAGTCATCGCCCGCCGGCGGACAGATGCCTGGCGACTTCAACGACTTCGAGGTGGCTGCACGCGAGTCAGCGAAGGCGTTCGAGCAGGGAAAGCTCTGGGGCTTCATCCGGCATGCGCGCATCTCGGAGGCGCAGGCCGCTCAGTTCTGGGACCGGATGGCGCAGCTGGTCGACGAGTTCGACCGGATGCCGAGATCCGGCGAGACCATGTACGGGTTCGCGATCGGCGTTTATCCCACCGACCACCCGACCCTGCCGAGGGAGCAGTGACACGCCACCCGAGAAGGCTGCCGGTCGTCTCGCATCCCGTGGCCGGCGTCGCGGTCCCCGGCGGTTGCGCAGGAGCATTCCCGCCCGCCATCGGCCAGGTGGCGGACCGGGCAGACCGCCGCCCGACCCGCCCACGTTCGGACGAGCCGTTTGAGGTGGCGGGCCGGGCGGCGGCCCGCTCCCCAGGAGGCGGGTCGATGGCAGGCAGTGGGATGGGTCGTCGTGGTGTGACGGCATCAGGACCAGACTCGACCAAGCCGTCACCAGGCCGTCAGCGGTCAGGTAGGGACCAGTGCCGACGACTCCTGCCGAGGCCACAGGGGCAGCCGGTCCGCCGACCGGCTAGGACGGTGGTCTACCTGTAGTTGGTGAACTGAAGGGCGACGCCAAAGTCCTCCGCCTTGAGCAGGGTGATGACGGCCTGAAGGTCGTCCTTCTTCTTGCCTGTCACGCGCAACTGGTCGCCCTGGATCTGCGCCTGCACGCCCTTGGGGCCCTCGTCGCGGATCTTCTTGCTGATCGCCTTGGCCTTCTCCTGGTCGATGCCCTGCACCACCTTGGCGTCGATCTTGAAGATCTTGCCCGACGGACGAGGATCCCCGGCGTCCAGCGACTTCAGCGAGATGTTCCGCTTGATCAGCTTCTCCTTGAAGACCTCCAGCGCGGCCCGTACCCGCTCCTCGGTCTCCGCCTGGAGGCTGATCGCCTCCTCGCCCGACCAGGAGATCTCCGCACCCGTACCCCGGAAGTCGAACCGCGTCGCAAGCTCCTTCTCCGCCTGGCGAAGGGCGTTGTCGACCTCCTGGCGGTCAACCTTGCTGACGATGTCGAACGACGGGTTCGCTGCCATGCTCATACTCCTGCTGTTTGTGATCGTTTGCCCCTGGATGACCAGGGGTGCGACCCCCTGACGGTACCCGGTTGCGCCGAAGCCGGGAGGAGCCGCTATCCTTGCTTCCGCCGCCGCACCTCGGTGCGGAGGTGTGCCCTGGCGGGTTGCCCGAGCGGCCAATGGGAGCGGACTGTAAATCCGTCGCGAAAGCTACAGAGGTTCGAATCCTCTACCCGCCACCAGGTGCAGAAACGGCCCCTGACCAGCAGAGATGCTGATCGGGGGCCGTTTTCGTCGATCTACCTCTGTCGGGCGCGGGCGATCGGGGTCTGTGGGAGACGGGTCGGGGTTGGCAGGTAGTCCGGGGCTTGGGCTGACGCGGTAGTTGGAGGTGTCGTTCAGTTGCTCAGCGCTGTGGTGTCGCCGGCGAGGCGGCGGGCTTCGGCGATGACGTCCTCGTCGAGGTCTGCGGTCGTTGTGCTGGTGTACGGCTGCCCGTTGTAGACCGAGTCGACGTAGTCGTAGGCGATGTCGAGGGCGATCAGGTCGGCTGCCAGTGGAGTGCCGTCCCAGGTGATGAATCGGTACGCCCAGGATGTCAGGTCGCGGGGCGCGATGGTCTGCGCGAGCAGTCGGCGGGCCATGACGCGGAGTGCCGCATCTTCGCCCTCTCGGCTGCCCGTCGGGTAGTAGGTCAGCGAGAGTTCCGCGAGGGCGCCTTCAAGCCAGCGCCGCAACTCGTCGCTTTCGTTGCCATATCCACTCGTAGGTTCCTCGTCCGATGGCTGTGAACCCCGAACGGGACGAGGGGCAGCACTTGCTGGACGAGTCGCAATGGCGGGTATCTGTTGGTGGCGACCATGATCGGTGGCGTGCGTGATCCGACACTTCACTGCGGCGGCCGGCTTCGACCGTCGGGCGAGGGGTCCTTGCTGGGCATAGGCAGATCTCGCGGCCGTCTCGGGGCCGTCGTCCTGGACTGACTGGCTGAATCATCCATTCATGGGGGTGACTGAATTGGTATGTCGCGCCTACTCTGGTCGTGGTGCGGGCGGCGGTCTGGGGGGCCGTCGTCGGGGGCGTTGACTGGGCGCTTTCGGCGGCGTTTCAGGACACTGCGGCAGGGTGGCGCGGTTGGTCCGCTAGACCCGCTAAGCCACCTAAGTGGTGTATGTGCGGATAGCGTGTTCTTCCGGCTAGCCGTCGTCCGGAGGGCTTTGACCTGGTCGGATGCGGTGCGGCGGTGCACGTGCAGCTGATGTCAAGCGGCAACCCGACCAACATCGGGTTTGCGAGCTTTCCACCGCCCCGCAGGCTGTGGCACCATCGGAGAGCCCTGTTACGCACATTCGTCACCCCGCCAGGAGCGCTCATGTCTGCTCACCGTCTGGGCCGGCTACTCGGCTCCCTTCTGCTCGTCTCCGGCCTGGTGGTCGCGGCCGGCGTCGCCGGCGAGTTCGAGGTCCGGACCCACGGCATCGAATGGATGATGCCGGTGTTGGGCACGCAGGTGCGCTGACGCGCGTCCCGTCCTGACTCGGGCTCTACACCTCCAGCACCCCACGTCCCGAGGAGAGCCATGACGCCGTCGAGGTCTGGCTCTTCTCGCGGACGTACCGAACGGGCCTGGCTGATCACGGCTCCGCTCGCCCTCTGTGCTGTCCTCTTCTCACTCCTGCTGGGCTTGACCGTTCGGCCTGCGCTGGGTGACTGGCTGCTCACGCTGCTGCTCACGGTGGCGATGATCATTGCCGCCATCCCCACCATCAACGTGGTGGTGCGTCGGCAGGCGCTCGGCACCACGTTCACCGAAATTCCGCTCGTCGTCGCGCTCTTCGTGCTGCCCCCGCTGTCGGTGGTGCTGGCGTACACCGTGGCCACGCTCGTGGTGCAGGTGCGCCGCAAGCTGTTGCCGCCGAAGCTCTGGTTCAACGTGGCCCTCGCTGCGGCGGCGACCGCCCTGGCGACGATGGTCTACACGGTCCTGCCGACTCCGGTGGGTGCCGGGCCCGCCACCTGGGGGTTGCTGCTCGCGGCGATCGCTACGCACGCCCTTGTCGGGTTCGTCGCGGTGGTCGCGGTGATCTCCGTCGTGCAGGGCTGGCAGTCCGGCCGGGAGTTGATCCGGGCGGTTCCGCCGATGTCGCTCACCGTGGCGATCAACCTCTCCGTCGGCATCCTGATCATCATCGGCCTGGAGAGCACGCCGTGGGCGGTTTTCCTCTTCGCCGGTCTCGCCGTGGCGTTCGCGCTCGTCTACGACACGTACACACAGGTCATCCGGCAGCACCGCACGCTGACGGAGATGTACGAGCTGACCAAGGCGATCACCGAGAGCGGGTCGGACGGCAACCTCATCGACGCCCTGCTGGTCCGCATCCGCAGTCTCATGCAGGCCGAGTACGCGACGCTGTGGCTGCCCGCCCAGGGGCGGCACCCGGAGGTGCTGCTCACCGCCCAGGAGGGCAAGTCCGGTCTGCTCGACTCGGCGCTCACCCCGCAGGCGCTGCGGGACGCGGCAGTGACCCGCCAGTCGACGGTGTCGGTGGGCAGCCGGTTCGGCGCCGACCCGGAGTTGCGGGAGTCGTTGGGGCGGGTGGCCAAGGACGTGATCGTGGTACCGCTGCGGTCGGGCAAGGCGGTCATCGGCACGCTTGAGGTGGCGAACCGCCTCGGCGACGTCAACTCGTTCCGCCCGGCGGACGTGCCGGTCCTCCAGACGGTCAGCGCCCACGCCGCGGTCGCACTGGAGAACTCCCGGCTGGTCGACCGGTTGCGCCACGACGCGTACCACGACGGGCTCACCAAGCTGCCCAACCGGCGTCGGATCCTCGGCGCGCTCGCCGAGGCGGTCCGGATCCGGGCCCCCGGCGAGGTCGTCGCGCTGCTGCTGTTCGACGTGGATCGGCTGCGCCAGGTGAACGAGTCGCTGGGGCATGCCGCCGGAGACAAGGTGCTGACCGAGGTCGCCAACCGGCTGCGCGGCTGCGTGCCGTCGGCCGCCCTGGTCGGTCGGGCCGGTGGCGACGAGTTCCTGGTGACCCTGCGACTGGAGAGCGCCGAAGCAGCGGTGGAGCTGGCCGGCCAGCTCCGCGAGCAGATTCGCGACGAGATGGTCTTCGACGCGCTCACCCTCGATGTGGACACCGCCGTCGGGGTCGTCGTACACCCGGATCATGGCAGTGACCCGGCGACCCTGCTGCAACGGGTCGATGTGGCGGCGACCGCCGCGAAGTCGGTGCCGGGCAGCGTGCAGCTGTACAACCCGGCGCTGGAGTCGCGTTCGCTGCGCCGCCTCGGGCTCGCCGGCGACCTGCGCAGCGCCCTCGACAACGGTGAGCTGGAGATCTACTACCAGCCCAAGGTGACGCTGCGGGACCGCCGGCTGGTCGGGGTGGAGTGCCTGGCCCGCTGGGAGCATCCGACGCACGGCACGGTCGCCCCGGCGGACTTCGTCGCGGTCGCCGAGCACACCGGCCAGCTCGGTCGGCTCACCGAGTTCGTGCTTCGGGAGGGGCTGCGGCACAGCCGCGACTGGGCGCACGGCGGCCAGTCGCTCGCCGTCGCGGTCAATCTGTCCGCGCGTACGCTCAACGACGAACATTTTCCCGAGCAGGTCCGGGACCTCCTGGCGGAGTACGACATCCCGCCGCAGTTGCTGACGCTGGAGATCGAGGAGGCCGGGGTCCTCGACGGCACCGACCGGCCGATCCCGAGCCTGCGTCGACTGCGTGATCTGGGCGTACGGCTGTCGGTGGACGACTTCGGCACCGGCAGCTCGTCGCTGGCCCACCTGCGCCGGCTCCCGGTGCACGAGGTGAAGGTGGACCGCTCCTTCGTGCAGGGCATGGCGACCGACCCGGGGGACCTGGCCATCGTCAACGCCGTGGTCACCCTCTCCCAGCAGTTCGGGCTGACCGTGGTGGCCGAAGGGGTGGAGAGCGAGCTGACCCTGGAGCTGCTCCAGGACATCGGCTGCGAGATCGGGCAGGGATTCCTGTTCAGCCGGCCCCTGCCGTACGAGCGGTTGGAGGCCTGGTTCGGTGCCCAGGTCGACCCCGAGTCGATCTCCAGCCGCGAGCTTCCGCGCCTGCGCGCAGTGCCCTGAGCTGGGCGTACGCCGGCACCGGGGATCCGATTTCACCAGCAGGGGATGGCCGTGTACTCTTACCTCTGCGCGGCCACCGAGTGATCGCGCAGGCCCCCTTAGCTCAGTCGGCAGAGCGTCTCCATGGTAAGGAGAAGGTCTACGGTTCGATTCCGTAAGGGGGCTCAGAGGGTCCGGCTGGGCCCACCACGGCGGTGTAGCTCAGATGGCAGAGCAAGCGGCTCATAATCGCTGTGTCGCCGGTTCAAGTCCGGCCACCGCTACTCTCCGCCGCCGGGGTGAACCCGGTGGTCAGTGGGACGGGCGCCACAGGCGCCCGCTTTGCGTGTCCGCTCCGGCGGCGCGTAGGCTTTGACGCCGTAGTTGTATCCGTTAGCGAGGAAGGCACTCCGCCGTGGCGAAGGCGACCGATGTCCGGCCGAAGATCACTTTGGCGTGTGTGGAGTGCAAGGAGCGCAACTACATCACGCGCAAGAACCGCCGTAACGACCCGGACCGCATCGAGCTGAAGAAGTTCTGCCCCCGGGACGGTCGGCACACCGTTCACCGCGAGACGCGCTGAGCGTCGCCGGGCCTCGCCCGGCACTCTTCTGAACCATCACGATCGCCGGTTCACGCGGCGGGCGCGGCTTTCTGCCGCTCCCAGCCCGCGTGGATCGGCGATCTTGTTCTGCGTGTAGGTTCGGCGGCATGTCCCTGGACCAGTCCTTCGTCGGCCGGACCTATCCGCCGACCGCCCCCTATCAGGTGGGCCGCGAAAAGATCCGTGAGTTCGCGCGCGCGATCGGGGCCACCGATGCCGCCTACCACGACCCGGAAGCCGCCCGTGCGCTGGGCCACCCGGACGTGGTCGCGCCACCGACCTTCCCGATCGTGCTCACCATGGCTGCCAACCAGCAGATGATCGAGGACCCGGACCTCGCCATCGACTACACCCGGGTCGTCCACGGCGACCAGCGGTTCGCGTACACCCGTCCGGTGGTGGCCGGCGACGAGCTGGTCTGTGTCAACGCCATCGAGGAGATCACCGGCCGCGGGGGGCACGTCTTCGTGACCAGCCGGACCGAGGTCACCACGACCGCCGGCGAGCCGGTGGTCACCGCCTGGATGAAGCTCGTCGTACGCGGGGAGGCCTGAGATGGAACTGTCCACCCAGACGTTCCGGGTGACCCGGGCGGACCTGATCCGCTACGCGGGCGCCTCGGGCGACTTCAACACGATCCACTGGAGCGACCGGTTGGCCACCAAGGTCGGCCTGCCCGGGGTGATCGCCCACGGCATGTTCACCATGGCGCTGGTCGGTCGCGCGGTCACCACCTGGGCCGGCGCGCCCGACGCGGTCGTCGACTACGGGGTCCGGTTCACCCGGCCGGTGGTGGTTCCCGACGACGATTCCGGCACCGAGATCGTGGTGACCGCGGTGGTCCGCGAGGTGACCGAGGACGGTCTGACCAGGCTCGACATCACCGCCACCTGTCAGGGGGACAAGGTGCTGTCGATGGCGCGTGCCACCGTACGAACAGCGGGCTGACCTGCACCGCAGGGCGCGATGGCCAGACCGGTTGGGAAACTCGGGTCCGTACCCGTACACTGGTCCGCCGTGGGGCAAGTGACTCCTGCCTGGTCGTGTGACCTGGTGGGATGAGCGTTGCCGCATAGGGGTGTAGCTCAATTGGCAGAGCAGCGGTCTCCAAAACCGCAGGCTGCAGGTTCAAGTCCTGTCACCCCTGCGCCTCAGGCCTGACCGTTCCGTGGGTCGCGCCACCGAAAGGTGGCGCCCGGCCCGTGGTGGTGGCATCGGCGGGGAGGTTCCGAGGCATCGGGCCTTCCGGCTGATCCGCCGGCCGCGGCCCGTCCCGGGACGGTTGGGTCCGGCTGGCGTGACCAAACGCCGCGTACGCGAACCGCGTGCGACCCCGATATCCCGCGACGGAGGGCGAAGTGGCCGACAACAAGCGGCGCGGCGAGGACGCCGACGACGACCGCCTGAACGACGAGGTCGTCAGTGACGGCGCCGACGACGACGCCACCGACGCGGACGAGCCGGTAACCCGGGGCGGCACCGCCACCCGGGAGCGAGCGAAGGCGGAATCCGCCGACAGCCGGTCGAAGACGCGTGCCGATGGCGAGAAGGTGGGCCTGTTCGGCCGCGTCGCGCGTTTCATCCGCGAGGTCGTGGCGGAACTGCGTAAGGTCATCTGGCCGACCCGCAAGGAGTTGCTGACCTACACGGGCGTGGTTATCGCGTTCGTCTCGGTGATGCTGGCGATCGTCGCCCTCCTTGACTTCGCTTTTGCGAAGGGCGTGCTGTGGGTTTTCGGCAACCCCAGCTGACCGGCTGACTGTGCCGATAGTGACGGAAGTGAGCGAGCGTGCCTGAGTACGACGAGACCGCCGAGACCCCGGACGAGCAGTCCACGGTGGCGACGGCGGCTGGCGACGAGTCGGTCGAGGCCGCCAGCGAGCCGGAGTTCGCGATGACCGAGCCCGCGCCCGAGGAGGACTACGACCCGGTCGCCGAGCTGCGCCAGAAGCTGCGCTACGCGCCCGGCGACTGGTACGTGGTGCACTCGTACGCCGGTTACGAGAACAAGGTCAAGACCAACCTCGAAACCCGGATCACGTCCCTCGACATGGAGGACTACATCTACCAGGTCGAGGTGCCGACCCGGGAAGAGGTCGAGGTCAAGAACGGCAAGCGGTCCCAGGTGCAGGCCAAGGTCTTCCCCGGCTACATCCTTGTCCGGATGGAGTTGACCGCCGAGTCGTACTCCTGCGTACGCAACACCCCCGGGGTCACCGGCTTCGTGGGGGCCACGGACCGGGCCGACCGCCCGGCGCCGCTGAGCCTCGACGAGGTGCTGAAGTGGCTGGCACCGGCGGTGGAGACCGAGCAGAAGAAGGCCAAGCCGGAGATCAAGGTCCTCGACTTCGAGGTCGGCGACTCGGTCACGGTCACCGACGGTGCCTTCGCCTCGCTGCCGGCCACGATCAGCGAGATCAACGCCGACCAGCAGAAGCTCAAGGTGCTGGTGTCGATCTTCGGCCGCGAGACGCCGGTGGAGCTGAACTTCAACCAGGTCGCCAAGATCTGATTCAACGACCGCTGGTGGCGGCTTTCGGGCCGTTGCCAGCGGTCGTTTTCTGTCCGCTTCGCCCGGCCGGTCAACCTCCGTGGGTGCGCCGGTCCCGGCCTGCGCTACCCTAGAACGTCGCTGCTACCCTCCCGCGCTGACCGTGCGCGCCCCGGTGGTGGTGTCGGTGCGAACCATTCCCAGTTCCAAGCCCCAGGAAGAGACATGCCTCCGAAGAAGAAGCTCGTCAAGACGTTCACGCTTCAGCTGCCGGCGGGCCAGGCCACTCCGGCGCCGCCGGTCGGTCCCGCGCTCGGTCAGCACGGCGTGAACATCATGGAGTTCTGCAAGTCGTACAACGCGCAGACCGAGTCGCAGCGGGGCGACATCGTCCCCGCCGAGATCAGCGTGTACGAGGACCGATCCTTCACCTTCGTGCTGAAGACCCCGCCCGCCGCCCGGCTGCTGATCAAGGCCGCCGGTGTGCAGAAGGGCTCGGGCGTTCCGCACAAGGAGAAGGTCGGCACGGTGTCCCGCGCCCAGGTGCGGGAGATCGCCGAGAAGAAGATGGCCGACCTCAACGCCAACGACCTCGACCAGGCTGAGAAGATCATCGCCGGCACCGCCCGGTCGATGGGCCTCGACGTCACCGACTGACCTCGGCCACCACAGACCCGTACGGATCGTGGGAGGGCGCGCGAGCATCGCGGCCCGCCAGAGACCACAGGAGTAAACAGAACATGCAGCGCAGCAAGAGCTACCGCAAGGCCGCCGACGTCATCGACCGGTCGAAGCTCTACACCCCCGCCGAGGCCGTGAAGCTGGCCAAGGAGACCACCGCCACCAAGTTCGACGCCACGGTCGAGGTCGCCATGCGCCTCGGCGTCGACCCCCGCAAGGCGGACCAGATGGTCCGCGGCACGGTCAACCTGCCGCACGGCACCGGTAAGACCGCCCGCGTGATCGTCTTCGCCGCCGGCGCGAAGGCCGAGGAGGCCGTCGCCGCCGGTGCCGACGAGGTGGGCACCGACGAGCTGGTCGCTCGGATTCAGGGTGGTTGGCTGGACTTCGACGCGGCCATCGCCACGCCGGACCAGATGGCCAAGATCGGCCGGATCGCGCGGATCCTGGGCCCGCGCGGCCTGATGCCGAACCCGAAGACCGGCACGGTGACCATGGACGTCACCAAGGCGGTGACCGACATCAAGGGCGGCAAGATCACCTTCCGGGTGGACAAGCACTCGAACCTGCACCTGATCATCGGCAAGGCCTCCTTCAGCGAGGCCCAGCTGGTCGACAACTATGCGGCCGTGCTGGACGAGGTGCTGCGGGCCAAGCCGTCCGCGGCGAAGGGCAAGTACCTCAAGAAGGTCACCCTGACCACCACCATGGGCCCGGGTGTCCCGGTCGACCCGAACGTGGTGAAGAACCTGCAGGAAGGCTCGGCCGACAGCTGAGCACGAGCGCCCGGAAGGGGCCCCGCCACGTCGTGGCGGGGCCCCTTCGCCGCTACCGGAGTGGCAAACTCGCCTGATGCGACTGGAGGACGTCTGGCTGCGATACCGCCGGGGCGGTCCGTGGGTGCTGCGTTCGGTGACGGTCGAGATCGCCCCCGGCGAGGCCGCGGTGGTGCTCGGGCGTAACGGTGCCGGCAAGTCGACTCTGCTCCAACTCGCCGCGGGGATCCTGCCGCCGGCGCGGGGCCGGGTGGACGGTCGACCAGCCGTGGTGGGCTGGGTGCCGGAACGCTTTCCCGCCGGCCAACCGTTCACCGTCCAGGGCTATCTCACCGCCGCAGCGCGGATGCGCGGCCTTTCCCGGATCGAGGCCGACAAAGCGGTACGCGGCTGGGTCGAACGACTCGGCCTTGGTCCGTTCCAGTGCGTCCGGCTGCCACAGCTGTCCAAGGGCACCGCCCAGAAGGTCGGTCTGGCCCAGGCGTTGCTGCGTCCGCCGGGCCTGCTCGTGCTGGACGAGCCCTGGGAAGGGCTCGACGCGGCAGCTCGCGAGCTGGTCCCGGAGGTGGTCGGCGAAGTCCTGGCCGCGGGAGGCCGTGTGCTGGTCAGCGACCATCGCGGCGAGACGGCCCGACTGCCGGGTGCACGGGAGTGGACCGTCGCCGACCAGACGGTGACCGAGCGGGTGCCGACCGGCGAGCGGGCCATGGTCGTGGTGGAGCTGGCCATCCCGGCCGCACGGGTCGCCGACGCCGTACACCGGCTGCGCGCCGAGGGCCATCACGTCCTGCGCGTACGCGGTCACGACGCTCCGCCGCCGGTGACCCGGCTCGTGTCCGGCGCGGCCGTCGAGGAGAGCTCATGATCGCGCTCGTCCGCTTCCGGCTCTCGGGTTTCCTGCGTACCGGGCGGGCGCTGGCACCGGTCCTGGCGGGCCTGTTGGCACTGGGCATCCTCTACGGCGGCGGCCGCGCCGAGCCGGCGGAGGCATACGGGGTGTCGGCGGTCGTGCTCTTCCCGGTCCTGGCCTGGCAGACCAAGATCCTGCTGAACGCGGAGCCGGATGTGCAGCGGAGGCTGTCGCTGGTCGCGGTCGGTCCGGCCCGGGAACGGGCGGCCGGTCTGCTGGCGGCGCTGACGGCCGGTCTGGCCCTGATCGTGGTCGCGCTGGCGGTGCCCTGGCTGGTCGGTGGGGTGGCCACCCCGACCGGGCCGGGTGACCGGCCGATCGTCGTCGGACTGGCACTCGGCCTCTGGGCGCACCTGCTCGCCCTGCCCGCCGCCGTGGCGCTCGGCGCGTTGGCCAGCCGGGCGATCACCCGCAGCGCGGGGTACGGCGTCGCGGTGCTCGCCCTCGGCGTGGTCCTCGCGTTGGTGCTCGGCATCTCCGGTCCGGCGCTGGGGTGGCTCGCACCACCGTTGCTGCCCACCGCCCGCGCACTGACCGGGCCGATCCCGCCGGTGACCGGGGTGCTGCTGACCGGCTGGGCGTTGGTCTGGGCGGCGATGCTGCTGGCCGGGTACGCCCAGTCACGTCGTCGGCGTGCCTGACCTCGCCGGTGTGGTGAGGGAGCGCACTGCGGGGGCGATTTGGTGGCTACCGGGGGCAGGGCGTAGCCTAGGCGTGAAGTTCCACCCAGAGACCGCTGGTCACCGTGCCCCGGCACGGTCGAAGGTTCCGCGAAGACGGGCGACCCGCGCAGGGCGGTAAGCGAACATCGGCAGCATCCCGTGGTCCGCCGACTGCGGTGAGCGTTGCCCATCTCGCCCCGTGCGCCCTGCGCCGGGGCTTTTCTGTTGTCGCGACGCCCTCGCTCCAGTCGCAGGCACCCGCCTGTGCTGGCGACCAGCCTCGAGCAACGAGAGAGGAGGGACATGGCGGACAAGCCGATCCGGGCCGACAAGGCCACGGCTGTTGCTGAGCTGACCGAAAGCTTCCGCAGCGCGGGTGCCACCGTGCTGACCGAGTACCGCGGCCTGACGGTTTCCCAGCTCACCCAGCTGCGGCGCTCGCTCGGTCAGGAGACCAGCTACACGGTTGCCAAGAACACGCTGGCCAAGCGTGCCGCGGCGGACGCGGGCATCTCCGGCCTCGATGAGCTGTTCACCGGTCCTACCGCGCTGACTTTCGTTTCGGGCGACGTCGTCGAGGCGGCGAAGGGGCTTCGCGACTTCGCGAAGGCCAACCCGAAGCTCGTCATCAAGGGCGGTGTCTTCGAGGGCAAGGCCATTTCCGCGGCCGAGGTCACGAAGCTCGCCGACCTGGAGTCCCGTGAGGTGCTGCTGGCCAAGCTGGCCGGCGCGATGAAGGGCAACCTGAGCAAGGCTGCGGCCCTGTTCCAGGCCCCGTTGTCGAAGACCGCCCGTCTGGCGGCTGCCCTGCAGGACAAGCGCGAGAAGGAAGGCGCCGAGGCGGCCTGAGGCCGTACGGCGCACCCACGTTCTTAGTTAAACCTTTAGGAAAGGACGCCAGACATGGCGAAGCTCAGCACCGAAGAGCTGCTCGACGCGTTCAAGGAGATGACGCTGATCGAGCTCTCCGAGTTCGTGAAGCAGTTCGAGGAGACCTTCGAGGTCACCGCCGCCGCTCCGGCCGCGATGATGATGGCGGGTCCGGCCGGCGGTGGCGCCGCTGCCGAGGCCGAGCCGGAGAAGGACGAGTTCGACGTCGTCCTCGACGCCGACGGTGGCAAGAAGATCCAGGTCATCAAGGTCGTGCGTGAGCTGACCGGCCTGGGCCTCAAGGAGGCCAAGGACCTGGTCGAGTCGGCCCCCAAGGCCGTCCTGGAGAAGGTCAACAAGGAGACCGCGGACAAGGCCAAGGCCAAGCTGGAGGGTGAGGGCGCCAAGGTCACCCTCAAGTGACCTGAGCTCCACCTGGCCGCCCCCGCTCACGTGAGCCGGGGCACACCATGTCGCGGCGGGCGGCGATCCGATCTGACGGATCGCCGCCCGCAGTGCAGGTGGATGCGGGCACAGTGGGCATGAGCAGGCGTGGAACCGGCGGTGGGAGCTTTGGACGCGTCAGGCGGGCCTCCGGTCGGTAGGGAAAGAACAGCGGATGGCAATCTCGGCCCTTGACGCAACCATGGGCTGACAGGCACGCTGACATCAGCAAGACCTTCCGCGCTTGCGACGGCCACCGCGTGGGTAGATCACGGCAGCACCACTGCCGCCGACACCCGAGCGGCCCGGCGGGAACGTTGCGTTCCGAGCGGCCCGGTACGACCCGGTTCACAGGGTCCCGTGGCCAGATCCGCAACGTCCTGCGGGATGGGCTGGACAGCGGTTAGCCTCTCGGCTACACTGCTAGTTTGCGCTGCCTTCCGACTTGACCCCTGCTCGGAAATGTCCGGTTATGGATGTTTTCTGGTGGGGTCATTGGAGTGCACGCGTACCAGCCGTTCTGCAGCACCGGTCCTCGGAAGGACGCATCTTGGCAGCTTCCCGCCCTGCGAAGACCAGTCGTACGTCGAGCGCATTCGCTCCCCGCCGAGTTTCCTTCGGTCGGATCACCGAACACCTCGAGGTCCCCAACCTCCTCGCCATTCAGAACGAGTCCTTCGACTGGCTCGTCGGCAACGAGGCTTGGCAGGGCCGGTCGGCGGACGACCCGCACGCACGCTCGGGTCTCGCGGAAATCCTCGACGAGATCAGTCCCATTGAGGACTTTTCCGGCACCATGTCGCTTTCCTTCTCGGCTCCGCGCTTCGACGAGGTCAAGGCCTCGATCGAGGAGTGCAAGGAGAAGGACCTCACCTACTGCGCGCCACTGTTCGTGACCGCGGAGTTCACCAACAACACCACCGGCGAGATCAAGAGCCAGACGGTGTTCATGGGTGACTTCCCGATGATGACGCCGAAGGGCACCTTCATCATCAACGGCACCGAGCGTGTGGTGGTCAGCCAGCTCGTCCGTTCGCCGGGCGTCTACTTCGACAAGCAGCCGGACAAGACCTCCGACCGCGACCTCTCCAGCGTGAAGGTCATCCCGAGTCGGGGTGCCTGGCTGGAGTTCGACATCGACAAGCGCGACACGGTCGGTGTCCGCATCGACCGCAAGCGTCGGCAGGCCGTCACGGTGCTGCTGAAGGCCATCGGGTGGTCCGCCGAGCGGATTCGTGAGAAGTTCGGCTGGTCCGAGCTGATGATGACCACGCTCGAGAAGGATCACATCGCCGGCCAGGACGAGGCGCTACTCGACATCTACCGGAAGCTGCGCCCTGGCGAGCCGCCGACCCGCGAGAACGCCCAGACCCTGCTCGACAACCTCTTCTTCAACCCGAAGAGGTACGACGTCGCCAAGGTCGGTCGGTACAAGTTCAACAAGAAGCTCGAGCTGGACGTGCCGATCACCACCGGCACGCTCACCGAGGACGACATCGTCGCCACCGTGGAGTACCTCTGCCGGCTGCACGCCGGTGAGGAGGGCTACGAGGCCGACGACATCGACCACTTCGGCAACCGGCGGCTGCGTACCGTGGGCGAGCTGATCCAGAACCAGGTTCGGGTCGGCCTGTCCCGGATGGAGCGGGTCGTCCGCGAGCGGATGACGACTCAGGACGTCGAGGCGATCACGCCGCAGACCCTGATCAACATCCGCCCGGTGGTGGCCGCGATCCGGGAGTTCTTCGGCACCTCGCAGCTGTCCCAGTTCATGGACCAGACCAACCCGCTGGCGGGCCTGACCCACCGGCGCCGGCTGAGCGCGCTCGGCCCGGGTGGTCTGTCCCGGGAGCGGGCCGGCTTCGAGGTCCGCGACGTGCACCCGTCCCACTACGGCCGGATGTGCCCGATCGAGACGCCGGAAGGCCCGAACATCGGCCTGATCGGCGCGCTGTCCACCTTCGCCCGGGTCAACCCGTTCGGCTTCATCGAGACGCCGTACCGGAAGGTCATCGACGGTCGGGTCACCGACCAGATCGACTACCTGACCGCGGACGAGGAGGACCGGTTCGTCAAGGCGCAGGCCAACGCGCCGCTGCGGGCCGACGGCACGTTCGCCGAGGACCGCGTCCTGGTCCGTCGTAAGGGCGGCGAGACCGAGGACGTCGCGCCGGGCGCCGTGGACTACATGGACGTGTCGCCGCGGCAGATGACCTCGGTCGCGACCGCGATGATCCCGTTCCTCGAGCACGACGACGCCAACCGGGCCCTGATGGGCGCGAACATGCAGCGCCAGGCGGTGCCGCTGGTCAAGGCCGAGTCCCCGCTCGTCGGCACGGGCATGGAGTACCGTGCCGCGGTCGACGCCGGTGACGTGGTGGTGGCCGAGGTCGGTGGCGTGGTCGAGGACCTCTGCGCCGACTACATCACCGTTCACCAGGACGACGGTCACCGCCGGACGTACCTGCTGCACAAGTTCCGCCGCTCCAACGCCGGCTCCTGCGTCAACCAGAAGCCGGTGGTCTTCGAGGGCGACCGCGTCGAGGCCGGCCAGGTCATCGCCGACGGTCCGTGCACCGACGAGGGCGAGATGGCGCTCGGACGCAACCTGCTGGTGGCGTTCATGTGCTGGGAGGGCCACAACTACGAGGACGCGATCATCCTGTCGCAGCGCCTCGTGCAGCAGGACGTGCTCACCTCGATCCACATCGAGGAGCACGAGGTCGACGCCCGGGACACCAAGCTCGGCCCGGAGGAGATCACCCGCGACATCCCGAACGTCAGCGAGGAAATGCTCGCCGACCTCGACGAGCGCGGCATCATCCGGATCGGTGCCGAGGTCGTCCCCGGCGACATCCTGGTCGGCAAGGTCACTCCCAAGGGTGAGACCGAGCTGACCCCGGAGGAGCGACTGCTCCGCGCGATCTTCGGTGAGAAGGCGCGCGAGGTCCGCGACACCTCGCTGAAGGTGCCGCACGGCGAGACCGGCACGGTCATCGGCGTGCGTACCTTCTCCCGCGAGGACGGCGACGAGTTGCCGCCGGGCGTCAACGAGCTGGTCCGGGTCTACGTCGCCCAGAAGCGGAAGATCCAGGACGGTGACAAGCTCGCTGGCCGGCACGGCAACAAGGGCGTCATCTCCAAGATCCTGCCGGTCGAGGACATGCCGTTCCTGGAGGACGGCACCCCGGTCGACATCGTGCTCAACCCGCTGGGTGTGCCGAGCCGAATGAACATCGGTCAGGTGCTGGAGACCCACCTGGGCTGGGTGGCCAAGACCGGTTGGAAGGTCGAGGGCGACGACGCCGAGTGGAAGCGTCAGCTGCAGAGCATCGGCGCGGACACCTCGGAGCCGGACACCAACGTGGCCACTCCGGTCTTCGACGGTGCCCGCGAGGAGGAGATCTCCGGTCTGCTCGCGTCGACCCTGCCCAACCGGGACGGCAAGCAGCTGATCGGGGCCACCGGCAAGGCGCAGCTGTACGACGGCCGCTCCGGCGAGCCGCTGCCCGACCCGATCGCCGTCGGCTACATCTACATCCTGAAGCTCAACCACCTGGTCGATGACAAGATCCACGCTCGGTCGACCGGCCCGTACTCGATGATCACGCAGCAGCCGCTGGGTGGTAAGGCGCAGTTCGGCGGCCAGCGCTTCGGTGAGATGGAGTGCTGGGCAATGCAGGCGTACGGAGCCGCGTACGCCCTGCAGGAGCTGTTGACGATCAAGTCCGACGACGTCCTCGGCCGGGTGAAGGTCTACGAGGCCATCGTCAAGGGCGAGAACATCCCCGAGCCGGGCATCCCGGAGTCGTTCAAGGTGCTGCTCAAGGAGCTGCAGTCGCTGTGCCTCAATGTTGAGGTGCTCTCCAGCGACGGCGTGGCCCTGGAGATGCGCGAGACCGACGACGAGGTCTTCCGGGCTGCGGAGGAACTGGGCATCGACCTTTCCCGGCGCGAGCCGAGCTCGGTCGAGGAAGTGTGACGTTGGGGTTTCGGAGCGGGGCGACCCACTCCAGGCGGGCAGGTTGACCGTGCGAGGGTCGCTCCGCTCCGAAACAAACCCGGTGAGCTGCTGACGCAACAAGCGACGTGTGAGGGAATTGAACGTGCTCGACGTCAACTTTTTCGACGAGTTGCGAATTGGGCTGGCGACCGCGGACGACATCCGTCAGTGGTCGCACGGCGAGGTCAAGAAGCCCGAGACGATCAACTACCGCACCCTCAAGCCGGAGAAGGACGGGCTCTTCTGCGAGAAGATCTTCGGTCCGCAGCGGGACTGGGAGTGCTACTGCGGCAAGTACAAGCGGGTCCGCTTCAAGGGCATCATCTGTGAGCGCTGCGGCGTCGAGGTGACCCGCTCGAAGGTCCGCCGTGAGCGGATGGGCCACATCGAGCTGGCCGCTCCGGTGACCCACATCTGGTACTTCAAGGGCGTGCCGAGCCGGCTGGGCTACCTGCTGGACCTCGCTCCGAAGGACCTCGAAAAGATCATTTACTTCGCCTCGTACGTCGTGACGAGCGTGGACGCCGAAGCGCGTCACCGTGACCTCTCGACCATCGAGAACGAGATCCTGGCCGAGAAGCGGCAGTCGGAGAACAGCCGCGACTCGGAGATCGAGAAGCGGGCCGCCAAGCTCGAGGCCGACCTGGCCGAGCTGGAGGCCGAGGGCGCGAAGGCGGACGTCCGGCGCAAGGTCAAGGAGGGCGGAGAGCGCGAGATGCGCCAGATCCGCGACCGGGCCCAGCGCGAGATCGACCGCCTGGACGAGGTGCTGGACACCTTCCGCAAGCTGGACTCGAAGCAGCTGGTCACCGACGAGCTGCTCTACCGTGAGCTGCGCGACCGGTTCGGTGAGTACTTCACCGGCGGCATGGGTGCCGAGGCGATCAAGGCCCTGGTGCAGAACATGGACCTCGACGCCGAGGCGGAGAGCCTGCGCGAGACCATCCGCACCGGCAAGGGCCAGCGGAAGATCCGGGCGCTCAAGCGGCTGAAGGTCGTGGCGGCGTTCCAGAACACCCGCAACTCGCCGCTCGGCATGGTGCTGGACTGCGTACCGGTGATCCCGCCGGACCTGCGTCCGATGGTGCAGCTCGACGGTGGCCGGTTCGCGACCAGCGACCTGAACGACCTCTACCGCCGGGTGATCAACCGGAACAACCGGCTCAAGCGGCTGATCGACCTCGGCGCGCCCGAGATCATCGTCAACAACGAGAAGCGGATGCTCCAGGAGGCCGTCGACGCGCTGTTCGACAACGGCCGTCGGGGCCGGCCGGTCACCGGCCCGGGTAACCGTCCGCTGAAGTCGCTGTCCGACATGCTCAAGGGCAAGCAGGGCCGGTTCCGCCAGAACCTGCTGGGCAAGCGCGTCGACTACTCCGGCCGTTCGGTCATCGTGGTCGGCCCGAAGCTCAAGCTGCACCAGTGCGGTCTGCCCAAGCAGATGGCGCTGGAGCTGTTCAAGCCGTTCGTGATGAAGCGGCTGGTCGACCTCAACCACGCGCAGAACATCAAGTCCGCCAAGCGGATGGTCGAGCGGCAGCGGCCGGTCGTGTGGGACGTGCTGGAAGAGGTCATCGGCGAGCACCCGGTGCTGCTCAACCGGGCGCCGACCCTGCACCGACTGGGCATCCAGGCCTTCGAGCCGCAGCTGGTCGAGGGCAAGGCCATCCAGATCCACCCGCTGGTCTGCACCGCGTTCAACGCCGACTTCGACGGTGACCAGATGGCGGTGCACGTGCCGCTGTCCGCCGAGGCCCAGGCCGAGGCGCGGATCCTGATGCTGTCGTCGAACAACATCCTCAAGCCGGCCGACGGCAAGCCGGTCACCATGCCCACCCAGGACATGGTCATCGGCCTGTACCACCTGACCCACCTCACCACCGGTGAGCGTGGCGAGGGCCGGGCGTTCAGCTCGGACGCCGAGGCGCGGATGGCGTACGACAACGGCGAGCTGCACCTGCAGGCACCGGTCAAGATCCGGCTGCGGGGTGTGGTCGAGGTCGACAACGGTGCCGGCGGGCAGCCGTGGACCGCGCCCGAGGACTGGACCCCGGGTGAGCCGTTGACCGTGGAGACCACGCTCGGCCGGGTGCTGTTCAACGAGACCCTGCCGCAGGGCTACCGGTACGTGAACTACGAGATCCGCAAGGGTCAGCTCTCCGCGATCGTCAACGACCTCGCCGAGCGGTTCCCGAAGGTGGCCCTGGCGGCCACCCTCGACGGGCTCAAGGAGGCCGGTTTCCACTGGGCCACCTGGTCCGGTGTGACCATCGGCATGGAGGACGTCATCGCTCCGCCGCGCAAGCGGGAGATCCTGGAGAAGTACGAGAAGGAAGCCGACCGGATCGACAAGCAGTACCAGCGTGGTCTGATGACCGCCGAGGAGCGTCGCGGCGAACTCATCGAGATCTGGACCAAGGCGACCAACGAGGTCGCCAAGGAGATGGACACCGCGCTGCCGCAGGAGAACCCGCTGTGGAAGATGATCAACTCGGGTGCTCGCGGTAACCTGCTCCAGCTCCGGCAGATCGCGGCGATCCGTGGTCTGGTGGCCAACCCGAAGGGTGAGATCATCCCGCGGCCGATCAAGGCCAGCTACCGGGAAGGTCTGTCCGTGCTGGAGTACTTCATCTCCACGCACGGTGCCCGTAAGGGTCTCGCGGACACCGCCCTGCGTACCGCCGACTCGGGTTACCTGACCCGTCGTCTGGTGGACGTCTCGCAGGACGTCATCATCCGCGAGGAGGACTGCGGCACCGACCGGGCCATCCCGATGCAGATCGGTCAGCAGCTCGACGGCCGGCTCGTGGTGCACGAGCACGCGGAGACCAGCGTGCACGCCCGTACCCTGGCCGACGACATCAAGGGTCCGGACGGCACCGTCGTCGCCGAGCGGGGCGTGGACATCAACTCGATCCTGGTCGACAAGATCGTCGCCGCCGGGGTGGAGACCATCCGGGTGCGCAGCGTGCTCACCTGCGAGTCGAAGCTGGGCGTCTGCGGTGCGTGCTACGGCCGTTCGCTGCCGACCGGCAAGATCGTGGACGTCGGCGAGGCGGTCGGCATCATCGCCGCCCAGTCGATCGGTGAGCCGGGTACGCAGCTGACGATGCGTACCTTCCACACCGGTGGTGTCGCGGGTGAGGACATCACCCAGGGTCTGCCCCGTGTCCAGGAGATCTTCGAGGCCCGGATCCCGAAGGGTAAGGCGCCGATCGCCGACACCCCCGGCCGGATCCGGATCGAGGACGGCGAGCGGTCGCGCAAGATCGTCGTCATCCCGGACGACGGCAGCGACGAGATCGTGTACGACAAGATCTCGAAGCGGGTCCGGCTGCGGGCGCACGACGGCGACCACGTCGAGGTCGGCGAGAAGCTCACCGAGGGCACCATCGACCCGCACGAGCTGCTGCGCATCCTCGGCCCGCGGGCGGTCCAGGTCCACCTGACCCAGGAGGTCCAGGAGGTCTACCGCTCGCAGGGTGTGCTCATCCACGACAAGCACATCGAGATCATCATTCGCCAGATGCTCAAGCGGGTGACGGTCATCGACTCCGGCTCGACCGAGTTCCTGCCGGGTGTGCTCGTCGACCGGGCGCTGTTCGAGTCGGAGAACCGCCGACTCGTCGGCGAGGGTGGCGAGCCCGCCGCCGGTCGTCCGGTGCTGATGGGTATCACCAAGGCCTCGCTGGCCACCGACTCCTGGCTCTCGGCGGCCTCCTTCCAGGAGACCACCCGGGTGCTGACCGACGCGGCGATCCACGCCCGCAGCGACTCGCTGATCGGTCTCAAGGAGAACGTGATCATCGGTAAGCTCATCCCGGCCGGTACCGGCATCAGCAAGTACCGCAACGTCCGGGTCGAGCCGACCGAGGAGGCGAAGGCCAAGGTCTACTCGATGACCGGCTACCCGGAGACCGACTACGGCTTCGGGCCGGCCAGCGGCCAGGCGGTTCCGCTCGACGACTTCGACTTCGGGTCGTACCGCTGAGTTGTTCGCTCTGACGACGAGGCCCCCGGCAACCCGCCGGGGGCCTCGTCGTCGGTGGCGGCGGTCATGCTCCTACCGATCCGCCGAGGGCGGGGCATGATGGAGGCATGACGACCGCCGCCGGACCGATGCCGGTCGCTTCACCGCCCGGCCCGCCCCGGCACCCGCTCGACCCGGACCCGGTCCGGGCCACGAAGGCGCGGGCCGTCTTCGCGCTCGGACTGATGGGTGCGCTGACCGGCCTGTTCATCGGGGGAGTGGTGCCGGCCACGGTGGCGCTCCAGTTGGCGCGGCAGGCGCGCCGCGAGGCGTACGCCTCAGGGGGTTTTCTGACCGGCGCGGCCTGGCTGCGGCGGGGGGAGACCCTGGCTTGGACGGGCCTGGGGCTGGTCGCGGTGAGTGTGGTCGTCGCGTTGGTGATCGGCGTGATCCGGCTCGCCGAGGCACCCTACGGGCACGACTTCGCGCCGAACATGGACTGAGACCGCTCTCGCGCCGCAGGCCGGTGGGCTGACCGGCGACGGTAGCCTGACGGTGTCCGCCGCACGGCGGCGGACGCGGCCGATGAGGAGGATTCCCGTGACGGAACCGGCGCGTCCCGAGAGCGGCGAACCCGCTCAGCCCACCGCCGGGCGCTCGGAGGCCGGTGCACCGGAACCGGGTAGCTGGGCATCACCGGGACCGACCGGGGCAGACCTCTCCGCCGGGCACCCGCCGTCTCCACCGACCCCGAACGGACCCGTACCCTCCGCGCCGCCGTTCGGGTCCGTTCCCTCCGGGCCGTCGTTCGGATCTCCACCCTCTGCCCCGTTCGGACCCGTACCGTCCGCGCCGCCGTTCGGACCCGTACCGTCCGCGCCGCCGTTCGGACCCGGTCCGTCCGGGCCGGTGGGTGGGCCGGGTGTGGGCGTACCCGGCGGATGGGGTTCCGGCCCGGGGCACGGCGGTGGTGGCCGGGTCCCGCCGCCGCAGGAGCGGCCCCGACCGCCGAGTCGGGTGGAGCCGGTACCGGGCACCCCGTTCGCCATGGTGCACCTGGATGTGCCGCCGGTCACTTCGGGCCTGGCGGTCGGCTCTCTGATCGCCGGCATCATCTCCATTCTGGTGTCGTTCCTGGTCATCTGTGTGGGTTCGGTGGGAGGCGGGCTGAACGGTGTCTGGGCGGCCGGGTCCTTCGCCACCCTCGGCGGCCTCACCGGGGCCGGTGCCCTGGTGGCGGGCCTGCTGGGCGTCCGGCAGATCCGGCGGCCGACGCCGGCGCCGGCGGTGCGGTTCACCGGCCGTGGTCTCGCCATCGCCGGGATCAGCTGCGGCGGCGTCGGGTTGCTGTTGAGCCTGCTCGGCGTGGGCCTGGCCCTCCTGCTGACGCTGGCCTGAGCAAGATGCCTGATCAGAAGCGGCTGTTGCCGCGCGTCAGACTGCTGGCCTCGGCTCGGGGGCTCGGCGGGTGGTTTCCGGTGGAGCCGGTACACTTGTATCTGTAGGTGCCCATCACGGGCGGGTGGAGCGACGGAGCCGGTTGCCGAGCGGTGAGAAGTTCGGCAGGTCTCCCGTTTTGACCTGCGCGGCTGTGGTAGGTACTCTTTCCCCTTGTGCCCGGGCCAGCCCGGGCAAATCGTGCGTGCGCTGGATCCGGCCTCCGGTTTCCGGAAGGCGCCACGAATGAGCCAAAGATCCGGCGCACGGTCGCGTGTGCCGGTGACAGACCCCCGGGGCTGCGCTCACAAGCGTGCGGAACCGGGACCGTGATCGGGCGACACGCCCGACCGCGGGTGCCGGGACCTCCGCGAGGTGGCCCTGGTCGGAATGTAGGAGAGCCGGTCATCAGGTCGGCTACGGCAGACGGCGCGGTCGCGAAAGCGGCCGAAGGGAGCGGAGAAACCCGGTGCCCACGATCCAACAGCTGGTCCGAAAGGGCCGCCAGGCGAAGACCACCAAGACCAAGACCCCGGCGCTGAAGGGTTCCCCTCAGCGGCGCGGCGTGTGCACCCGTGTGTACACCACCACCCCGAAGAAGCCGAACTCGGCGCTGCGCAAGGTTGCTCGTGTCAAGCTCAGCAGCCAGGTCGAGGTGACCGCCTACATCCCGGGCGTCGGGCACAACCTGCAGGAGCACTCGATCGTGCTCGTCCGCGGTGGCCGTGTGAAGGACCTCCCCGGCGTGCGTTACAAGATCGTCCGCGGCTCGCTGGACACCCAGGGTGTCCGCAACCGCAAGCAGGCGCGCAGCCGTTACGGCGCGAAGAAGGAGAAGAGCTGACATGCCGCGTAAGGGACCTGCCCCGCGTAAGCCGCTGGTCGCTGACCCGGTGTACAACTCGCCGCTGGTCACCCAGCTGGTAAACAAGATCCTGCTTCGCGGCAAGCGTCAGCTCGCCGAGCGCATCGTCTACGCCGCCCTGGAGGGCTGCCGCGAGAAGAGCGGCACCGACCCGGTCGTCACGCTCAAGCGCGCGATGGACAACGTCAAGCCGACCCTCGAGGTCCGCAGCCGCCGTGTCGGTGGCGCGACCTACCAGGTTCCGGTCGAGGTCCGTCCCGCCCGGGCGACCACGCTGGGGCTGCGCTGGCTGGTCACCTACTCCCGCGCCCGCCGCGAGAAGACCATGGTCGAGCGGCTGATGAACGAGCTGCTGGACGCGAGCAACGGCCTCGGTGCCGCCGTCAAGCGGCGTGAGGACACCCACAAGATGGCGGAGTCCAACAAGGCCTTCGCGCACTACCGCTGGTAACACCTGAGGCCCCGGCGCCTACCGGCGCCGGGGCCGCCACCAGTTGTGTCGGGACGACGATAAGTAGGGATTGAAGTGGCCGCCGCAGACGCGCTCGCCAACGTACGCAACATCGGCATCATGGCGCACATCGATGCCGGTAAGACCACTACCACCGAGCGAATTCTGTTCTACACCGGTATCACGTACAAGATCGGTGAGGTTCATGAGGGCGGCGCCGTCATGGACTGGATGGAGCAGGAGCAGGAGCGCGGTATCACCATCACTTCCGCCGCCACGAAGTGCGAGTGGAAGGGCCACACGATCCAGATCATCGACACGCCCGGCCACGTCGACTTCACGGTCGAGGTGGAGCGGTCGCTTCGAGTCCTGGACGGTGCCGTCGCGGTCTACGACGGTGTGGCCGGCGTGGAGCCGCAGACGGAGAACGTCTGGCGTCAGGCGGACAAGTACAACGTCCCCCGGATGTGTTTCGTCAACAAGCTCGACCGTACCGGCGCGGACTTCTTCCGCTGCGTGCAGATGATGATCGACCGGCTGAACGCCACCCCGCTGGTGCTTCAGATCCCGATCGGCGCCGAGAGCGACTTCATCGGCGTGGTCGACCTGGTCGAGATGCGCGCCCTCACCTGGCGTGGCGAGACCCAGAAGGGTGAGGACTACGCGGTCGAGGAGATCCCGGCCGAGCTGGCCGACTCCGCTGCCGAGTGGCGCGAGAAGCTGATGGAGACCCTGGCCGACGTCGACGACGCGGTGATGGAGAAGTACCTGGAGGGCGAGGAGATCTCCGTCGAGGAGATCAAGGCCGCCATCCGTCGGGCCACCATCGCCGGCAAGGCCAACCCGGTCCTCACCGGTACCGCCTTCAAGAACAAGGGCATCCAGCCGATGCTGGACGCGGTCGTCGCGTACCTGCCGTCGCCGCTGGACATCCCGGCGATCGAGGGTACGGCCACCGACGGTGAGACCCCGATGCTGCGCAAGCCGTCGGTGTCCGAGCCGTTCTCCGGCCTGGCCTTCAAGATCCAGACGGACAAGCACCTCGGCAAGCTCACCTACGTGCGGATCTACTCCGGCACGCTCGAGTCCGGCTCCCAGGTGGTCAACTCCACCAAGGACCGCAAGGAGCGGATCGGCAAGATCTACCAGATGCACGCCAACAAGCGGGAAGAGCGCAGCACCGCGAAGGCCGGCGACATCATCGCGGTGCAGGGTCTGAAGCAGACCACCACCGGTGACACCCTGGCCGACTCGGCGAACCCGGTCATCCTGGAGTCGATGACCTTCCCGGAGCCGGTCATCGAGGTGGCCATCGAGCCGAAGACCAAGGCCGACCAGGAGAAGCTCAGCACCGCCATCCAGCGGCTGGCCGAGGAGGACCCGACCTTCCGCGTCAAGCTGGACGACCAGACCGGTCAGACGGTCATCTCCGGCATGGGCGAGCTGCACCTGGACATCCTGGTCGACCGGATGCGCCGCGAGTTCAACGTCGAGGCGAACATCGGTAAGCCGCAGGTGGCGTACCGCGAGACCATCCGCCGCAAGGTGGAGAAGGTCGAGTACACCCACAAGAAGCAGACCGGTGGTTCCGGCCAGTACGCCCGGGTGATCGTCAGCCTGGAGCCGCTGCCGCTGGGCAACGACGCGCCGACCTACGAGTTCGCCAACGCGGTCACCGGTGGCCGTATCCCCCGGGAGTTCATCCCCTCGGTGGACGCGGGTGCGCAGGACGCCATGCAGTACGGCATCCTCGCCGGCTTCCCGCTGGTGGGCGTCAAGCTGACGCTGCTGGACGGCCAGTACCACGAGGTCGACTCGTCGGAAATGGCGTTCAAGATCGCCGGCTCGATGGTGATGAAGGACGCGGCCCGCAAGGCCGATCCCGCGCTGCTCGAGCCGATGATGGCCGTTGAGGTCACCACTCCTGAGGAGAACATGGGTGACGTCATCGGTGACCTGAACTCCCGCCGTGGCATCATCCAGGCGATGGAGGAGCGCAGCGGCGCCCGCGTCGTCCGGGCTCTGGTGCCGCTGTCGGAGATGTTCGGCTACGTCGGCGACCTGCGGTCGAAGACCCAGGGCCGGGCTAGCTACAGCATGCAGTTCGACTCCTACGCCGAGGTTCCGGCCTCGGTGGCCAAGGAGATCATCGCCAAGGCGACGGGTGAGTGACGTCCGCCTGAGCTGAGCCGACGGTTGGTCGCGGGAGGTTTCCCCGACCGCGACCACCTCGGTCGGATTGGGTGAATTCCGGGCCTGTAGGCTTCATCGCCGCAGAGCCCACAAAAGCTTCCCGGCCGTCAGGCCGGAAAGGCTGTCGACAGAGTCCTAAGCGCCACTCGTGGCGTACCGGGGCGAACGAACCAAGAAGTCCACAGGAGGACACCAGTGGCGAAGGCGAAGTTCGAGCGGACTAAGCCGCACGTCAACATCGGCACCATTGGTCACATCGACCACGGTAAGACGACGCTGACGGCGGCCATCACGAAGGTCCTGCACGACCAGTACCCCGACCTGAACCCGTACACGCCGTTCGACGAGATCGACAAGGCGCCGGAGGAGAAGGCCCGGGGCATCACGATCTCGATCGCGCACGTCGAGTACCAGACCGAGGCGCGGCACTACGCGCACGTCGACTGCCCCGGTCACGCTGACTACATCAAGAACATGATCACCGGTGCCGCCCAGATGGACGGCGCGATCCTGGTGGTCGCCGCGACCGACGGCCCGATGCCGCAGACCCGCGAGCACGTGCTGCTGGCCCGCCAGGTCGGCGTGCCGTACATCGTCGTGGCGCTGAACAAGAGCGACATGGTCGACGACGAGGAGCTGCTGGAGCTCGTCGAGCTCGAGGTTCGTGAGCTGCTCTCGTCGCAGGAGTACCCGGGCGACGACCTGCCGGTCGTGCGTGTCTCGGCGCTCAAGGCCCTTGAGGGTGACCCGGAGTGGACCGGGCGCCTGCTGGAGCTGATGAACGCTGTCGACACCGCGATCCCGCAGCCGGAGCGCGAGACCGAGAAGCCGTTCCTGATGCCGATCGAGGACGTCTTCACGATCACCGGTCGTGGCACCGTCGTCACCGGTCGCGCGGAGCGCGGCATCCTCAAGCCGAACGAGGAGGTGGAGATCGTCGGTATCCGCGAGAAGTCGCAGAAGACGGTCTGCACCGGCATCGAGATGTTCCGCAAGCTGCTCGACGAGGCCCGCGCGGGTGAGAACGTCGGTCTGCTGCTGCGTGGCATCAAGCGCGAGGACGTCGAGCGCGGCATGGTGGTCGTCAAGCCGGGCACCACGACCCCGCACACCGAGTTCGAGGCGACGGTCTACATCCTCTCCAAGGAGGAGGGCGGCCGGCACACCCCGTTCTTCCAGAACTACCGTCCGCAGTTCTACTTCCGGACCACGGACGTCACCGGTGTCGTCACCCTCCCCGAGGGCACCGAGATGGTCATGCCGGGTGACAACACCACGATGACCGTGAAGCTGATCCAGCCCATCGCGATGGAGGAAAACCTCAAGTTCGCGATCCGGGAGGGTGGCCGTACGGTCGGCGCTGGTCGCGTCACCAAGATCATCAAGTGAGCTGGGTAACCCCGATTAGACCCGCCGCCGGTCGTGCGGCATACTAGTCAGGTTGCGTAACGACAGTTCGCTGCCCGCGTTCGACTCACGTCGAACCTCCGGGTAGGCAGGACAGTCGGGCGTGGGGTGGTTGGCGGTTCACCCGTCAACCACCCTCGCGCGGCGTTCAGGTCGCGGTAGTGCGATCGGCGCCTCGACCCACCGCGGTCAGGATCGCTCCGGAAGGTCGGGGCGGAGCTGGGCCACAGAACGCGACACGCCCGACCGCGGGGGTGGGCGAAGAGGGTCTGTACCAGCCGGTACAGGACACCCGCAACACAGCGGCATCGAGAGAAGGAACAGAAGCCACCATGGCGGGACAGAAGATCCGCATCCGGCTCAAGGCCTATGACCACGAGGTCGTCGACTCCTCGGCGCGGAAGATCGTCGAGACGGTGACGCGTACCGGGGCGCAGGTCGCGGGCCCGGTGCCGCTGCCCACGGAGATCAACCGTTTCTGCGTCATCCGCTCGCCGCACAAGTACAAGGACTCGCGCGAGCACTTCGAGATGCGTACGCACAAGCGGCTGATCGACATCATCGACCCGACCCCGAAGACGGTCGACTCGCTCATGCGCCTCGACCTGCCGGCTGGCGTCGACATCGAGATCAAGCTGTAGGGACCGGACACATGGACAGGCAAGTTAAGGGGATCCTGGGCGCGAAGCTCGGCATGACCCAGGTCTGGGACAACAACAAGGTTGTTCCGGTGACCGTGGTTCAGGCCGGCCCGTGCGTCATCAGCCAGGTTCGTGACGCCGACAAGGACGGTTACTCCGCGGTCCAGCTGGCGTACGGCACGATCGACCCGCGCAAGGCCAAGAAGCCGCTGCGTGGGCACTACGCGAAGGCTGACGTGGCGCCGCGCCGGCACATCGTCGAGCTGCGCACCTCCGACGCCGCGGACTACTCGCTCGGTCAGGAGATCACGGTCGAGGAGTTCCCGGCCGGCATCTCGATCGACGTCACCGGCAAGACCAAGGGCAAGGGCTACGCCGGCCCGATGAAGCGGCACGGCTTCCACGGTCTGCGCGCCAGCCACGGTGTCGAGCGCAAGCACCGCTCGCCGGGCTCCATCGGCGCCTGCGCCACCCCGGGTCGGGTCTTCAAGGGCACCCGGATGGCGGGCCGCATGGGCGGCGTGCGCTACACCGTGCAGAACCTGACCGTCCAGGCGGTCGACACCGAGAACAACCTCCTGCTCGTCCGCGGTGCCATTCCCGGCCCGAAGGGCGCGCTGGTCCTGGTCCGCACTGCGGCCAAGACGAAGGCGAAGAAGGGCGGTGCGGCCAAGTGACCACCGTTGACGTCTTGAACTCCGAGGGCACCAAGACCGGCTCGGTCGAGCTGCCCGGGGACATCTTCGACGTGCAGGCCAACGTGCCGCTGATGCACCAGGTCGTGGTGGCGCAGCTGGCCGCGGCTCGGCAGGGCACGCACAAGACCAAGACCCGGGGCGAAGTCTCCGGCGGCGGCAAGAAGCCCTACAAGCAGAAGGGCACCGGTCGGGCCCGGCAGGGCTCGATCCGCGCGCCGCAGTTCGCCGGCGGTGGCGTGGTGCACGGCCCGGTGCCGCGCGACTACAGCCAGCGCACCCCGAAGAAGATGAAGGCTGCCGCTCTGCGTGGCGCCCTCTCGGACCGGGCCCGCGCCGGGCAGGTACACGTCGTCGAGGCGTTCGTCTCGGGCGAGAAGCCGTCGACCAAGGCCGCGCTGGCCGCGCTCACCAAGGTGACCGAGGCCCGCCGGGTGCTGGTCGTGCTGAGCAGCGTCGACGAGCTGAACTGGGTGTCGCTGCGCAACGAGCCGCGGGTGCACCTGATCGAAGCCGGCCAGCTCAACACGTACGACGTGTTGGTGGCCGACGACGTGGTCTTCACCAAGGAGGCCCTGGACGAGTTCCTGGGCGTTCCCGCCGAGACCACCGAGGAGGGTGGCAAGTGAGCACGATCGCCGACCCGCGCGACATCATCGTTGCGCCGGTCGTCTCGGAGAAGAGCTACAGCGAGCTGAACCGGAACTGGTACACCTTCCTGGTGCACCCGGACGCGAACAAGACCGCGATCAAGATCGCTATCGAGCAGATCTTCAACGTCCGTGTCCTGACGGTCAACACGCTCAACCGCGAGGGCAAGCGCAAGCGGACCCGCACCGGGTTCGGCAAGCGCAAGAACACCAAGCGCGCGATGGTGAAGCTGGCTGAGGGCGACCGTATTGACGCCTTCGGCGGCCCGGTCAGCTGAGGGGTGTAGACAATGGCTATCCGTAAGTACAAGCCGACGACGCCGGGCCGGCGTGGCTCCAGTGTCGCCGACTTCGCCGAGATCACCCGGTCGACGCCTGAGAAGTCGCTGCTGGCACCGCTGCCGAAGAAGGGTGGGCGTAACGCCCACGGGCGGATCACCGCCCGGCACCAGGGCGGCGGCCACAAGCGGCAGTACCGGATCATCGACTTCAAGCGGGTCGACAAGGACGGTGTGCCGGCCAAGGTCGCGCACATCGAGTACGACCCGAACCGCACCGCGCGCATCGCGCTGCTGCACTACGCCGACGGCGAGAAGCGGTACATCATCGCGCCGAAGGACCTGAAGCAGGGCGACCGGGTCGAGTCCGGTCCGGGCGCCGACATCAAGCCGGGCAACAACCTGCCGCTGCGCAACATCCCGGTCGGTACCACCATCCACAACGTGGAGCTGCGTCCGGGTGGCGGGGCCAAGCTGGCCCGCTCGGCCGGCGTCGGCATCCAGCTGCTCGGCCGGGAGGGCGTGTACGCCACCCTGCGTATGCCGTCGGGTGAGATCCGGCGTGTGGACGTGCGGTGCCGGGCCAGCATCGGCGAGATCGGCAACGCCGACCAGTCGAACATCAACTGGGGTAAGGCCGGCCGGATGCGGTGGAAGGGCAAGCGCCCGACCGTCCGTGGTGTGGCCATGAACCCGGTCGACCACCCGCACGGTGGTGGCGAGGGCAAGACCTCCGGTGGTCGCCACCCGGTCAACCCGCAGGGTAAGCCCGAGGGCCGCACCCGTCGTAAGGGCCAGCCGAGTGACCGGCTGATCGTCCGCCGCCGCTACGCCACGCGTAAGCGCGGCTGAGGGAGATAAGACATGCCTCGCAGCCTGAAGAAGGGCCCGTTCATCGACGACCACCTGCTCAAGAAGGTGGAGACGCAGAACGAAAAGGGCTCGAAGAACGTCATCAAGACTTGGTCGCGGCGCTCGACGATCATCCCGGAGATGCTCGGGCACACGATCGCGGTGCACGACGGACGTAAGCACGTCCCGGTGTTCGTGACCGAGGCGATGGTCGGGCACAAGCTCGGCGAGTTCGCGCTGACCCGCACGTTCAAGGGTCACGAGAAGGACGACCGGAAGAGCCGCCGGCGCTGACGCCGCGGGCATACGGATAGAGGATCAAGGGGTTACAGCGATGCCAGGAAAGGGCGACGCTCCGGTGCTTCCGGGCGCGCGGGCGGTTGCGCGATACGTGCGCATCTCGCCGATGAAGGCGCGCCGGGTGGTCAACCTCGTCCGCGGCCTGCCCGCGAAGGAGGCTCTCACGGTGCTGCAGTTCGCGCCGCAGGCTGCGAGCGAGCAGGTGTACAAGGTGCTCGCGAGTGCGATCGCCAACGCGGAGAACAACGAGCGGCTGGACCCCGACGCGTTGCTCGTCAGCGAGGCGTTCGTGGACGAGGGCCCGACCATGAAGCGGTTCCAGCCGCGGGCGCAGGGCCGGGCGTACCGGATCCGTAAGCGCACCTGCCACATCACGGTGGCGGTCGAGGCGGTGGCGCCGGCCGCGCCGAAGAAGTCGGCGAAGAAGGCGGCACCGGCGGCGCAGAGCGCACCGGCCGAGACGCAGAGCAACACGGAGGGCGCCGAGTAATGGGTCAGAAGGTTCACCCGCACGGGTTCCGCCTCGGCATCTCGACCGACTGGAAGTCCCGCTGGTTCGCGGACAAGCTCTACAAGGACTACATCGGCGAGGATGTCAAGATCCGCCGGATGATGTCCAAGGGCCTGGAGCGCGCCGGCATTTCCAAGGTCGACATCGAGCGCACCCGCGACCGGGTCCGCGTTGACATCCACACCGCCCGGCCGGGCATCGTCATCGGCCGTAAGGGTGCGGAGGCCGACCGGATCCGCGGCGAGCTGGAGAAGCTCACCGGCAAGCAGGTGCAGCTGAACATCATCGAGGTGAAGAACCCCGAGTCGGATGCGCAGCTGGTTGCCCAGGGCGTAGCCGAGCAGCTCTCGAGCCGGGTCAGCTTCCGTCGGGCGATGCGCAAGGCGATGCAGTCGGCGATGAAGAACCCGATGTGCAAGGGCATCCGGGTGCAGGTCTCGGGTCGCCTCGGCGGCGCCGAGATGAGCCGCACGGAGTTCTACCGCGAGGGTCGGGTTCCGCTGCACACGCTGCGGGCCAACATCGAGTACGGCTTCTTCGAGGCCCGTACCACCTTCGGCCGCATCGGCGTGAAGGTCTGGATCTACAAGGGTGACGCGGTGCCGGGTCGGGAGACTCCGGCCGAGGCGCCGTCGCGCCCGCGCCGGGATCGCGGTGACCGCCCCGAGCGGCCGCGTCGTGGTCGCTCCGGCTCGTCCGGTACGACCTCCGGTGGCACCGAGGCCGGCCGGGCTGCCGCGACGACCGTCGCGCAGCAGGCCGAGACGCCGAGTGGCGAGCCGGTGGACACGTCCGCCGTCGCCGCCGCGGCAGAAACGCAGCAGGAGGGCTGACAGATGCTGATGCCGCGCAAGCCCCCGAAGGGCTTCCGCAAGCCGCACCACCCGGACCGTAGCGGCGCGTCCAAGGGCGGCAACCGGGTGGTGTTCGGCGAGTTCGGGATCCAGGCTCTCGAGCCGGCGTACGTGACCAACCGGCAGATCGAGTCGGCGCGTATCGCGATGACCCGTCACATCAAGCGTGGCGGCAAGGTCTGGATCACCATTTTCCCGGACCAGTCCCTCACCAAGAAGCCGGCCGAAACCCGGATGGGTTCCGGTAAGGGCTCGCCGGAGTGGTGGGTCGCCAACGTCAAGCCGGGACGGGTTCTCTTCGAGATGTCCTTCCCGAACGAGCAGATCGCGCGAGAGGCGATGCGTCGCGCGATCCACAAGCTCCCGATGAAGTGCCGGATTGTGACGCGCGAAGTGGGTGAATCCTGATGGCAGCGGGCGTCAAGCCCTCCGAGCTGCGTGAGCTCTCCGAGGAGGAGCTGGTCACGAAGCTGCGTGAGGCCAAGGCGGAGCTGTTCAACCTCCGCGTGCAGGCCGCAACCGGGCAGCTGGACAACAACCGGCGGCTGCAGGTCATCCGTCGGGAGATCGCCCGGATCTACACGATCATGCGTGAGCGTGAGCTGGGGCTCTCGGCCGCGCCGACTGAGGTGGCTTCATGAGCGAGAACACGACGACCGCGGGCGCGGAGCTCGTGCGGGGACGCCGTAAGGTCCGCGAGGGCCTGGTGGTCAGCGACAAGATGGACAAGACCGTCGTGGTCGAGGTCGAGGACCGTGTCAAGCACGCGCTGTACGGCAAGATCATGCGCCGGACCAGCAAGCTCAAGGTCCACGACGAGCAGAACTCCGCGGGCATCGGCGACCGGGTCCTGATCATGGAGACCCGTCCGCTGTCCGCCACCAAGCGGTGGCGGCTCGTGGAGATCCTCGAGAAGGCCAAGTAGCGAAGGCTCGAGCTCGGCCGGATCGGTCGGGCGCAGGTTCCGCCAGGCTCCGGCCGCTCCGGCGGCCGGAGAACCGGCAGACATAGGAGATAGACGTGATTCAGCAGGAGTCGCGACTGCGCGTCGCCGACAACACGGGTGCCCGGGAGATCCTGTGCATCCGAGTTCTCGGTGGCTCCGGTCGGCGCTACGCGAGCATCGGCGACGTCATCGTCGCCACCGTCAAGGACGCGATCCCCGGTGCTGGTGTGAAGAAGGGCGACGTCGTCAAGGCGGTCGTCGTGCGTACGGCCAAGGAGAAGCGTCGGCCGGACGGTTCGTACATCCGCTTCGACGAGAACGCCGCCGTCATCATCAAGGACGGTGGGGACCCGCGGGGCACCCGCATTTTCGGCCCGGTCGGTCGTGAGCTGCGGGACAAGCGGTTCATGAAGATCATCTCTCTCGCGCCGGAGGTGTTGTGACCGTGAAGGTCAAGAAGGGCGACACGGTCGTCGTCATCGCCGGCAAGGACAAGGGTGCCAAGGGCAAGGTCATCGCGGCCTACCCGCGGCAGGACAAGGTCCTGGTCGAGGGCGTGAACCGGATCAAGAAGCACACCCGCATCAGCACCACTCAGCGTGGCGCCAAGACCGGTGGCATCGTCACCCAGGAGGCCCCGATCCACGTGTCGAACGTGATGGTCCTGGACTCCGACGGTAAGCCGACCCGTGTCGGTTACCGCATCGACGAGAATGGCCAGAAGGTCCGCATCGCGCGTAGCACCGGTAAGGACCTGTGATGACCACGGCTACCGAAACCAAGACCATGCCGCGCCTCAAGGAGCGGTACCGCAACGAGATCGTGGCGAAGCTGCGCGAGCAGTACGACTACGGCAACCCGATGCAGGTGCCGCGGCTGGTGAAGATCGTCGTGAACATGGGTGTCGGCGAGGCTGCTCGCGACGCCAAGCTCATCGACGGCGCGGTCCGCGACCTGGCCACGATCACCGGCCAGAAGCCGCTGGTCCGGCGGGCGAAGAAGTCCATCGCGCAGTTCAAGCTGCGGGAGGGAATGCCGATCGGCGCGAAGGTCACCCTGCGCGGCGACCGGATGTGGGAGTTCCTGGACCGGCTGCTGTCCATCGCGCTGCCGCGTATCCGTGACTTCCGCGGCCTCGACGGGCGCAAGCTCGACGGGCACGGCAACTACACGTTCGGTCTGACCGAGCAGTCGGTGTTCCACGAGATCGACCAGGACAAGATCGATCGCCAGCGGGGCATGGACATCACGGTGGTCACGACCGCCACGACCGACGACGAGGGCCGGGCGCTGCTCAAGCTCCTGGGCTTCCCGTTCAAGGAGAACTGAGATGGCCAAGAAGGCGCTGATCATCAAGGCGGCCGCGAAGCCGAAGTTCTCGGTTCGCGCGTACACCCGCTGCCAGCGGTGCGGGCGTCCCAAGGCGGTCTACCGCAAGTTCGGGCTCTGCCGGGTGTGCATCCGGGAGATGGCCCACCGCGGTGAGCTGCCCGGCGTGTCCAAGGCTTCCTGGTAATAGCCCGGCGCGCCCCGCGCGTTAGCTGGACTGTCTCTTCGCCGTAGGCCTGCGCTGACAAAGCCGCGGGAACCCCGGCGAGAAAGGTTGACGAGTTTCATGACGATGACCGACCCGATCGCAGACATGCTCACGCGTCTGCGTAACGCCAACCAGGCGTATCACGACCGGGTGACGATGCCCTACTCGAAGATCAAGGCGAACATCGCCGAGGTCCTCAAGACCGAGGGTTACATCGCCACCTGGTCGGTCGAGGAGCCCGAAGAGGGTGCCGTCGGCAAGCGACTGGTCGTCGAGCTGAAGTACGGCCAGAACCGGGAGCGGAGCCTGGCCGGCATCAAGCGCGTCTCCAAGCCCGGTCTGCGGGTTTACGCCAAGTCGGACGGGCTCCCGCGGGTGCTCGGCGGGCTGGGCGTGGCGATCATTTCGACGTCCCAGGGGCTGCTCACCGACCGGCAGGCCCGCAAGCGGAGCGTTGGCGGGGAAGTCCTCGCCTTCGTCTGGTAACGGGAGACAGGTAGAAATGTCGCGTATTGGACGTAAGTCGATCCCGGTACCATCCGGCGTCGACGTGACGATCGACGGCCGGACCGTCAAGGTCAAGGGCCCCAAGGGCGAGCTGTCGCACACTCTAGCCGAGCCGATCTCCATCGAGCGGGCCGAGGACGGGCAGCTGAGCGTCAACCGCCCGAACGACGAGCGCAAGGCCAAGGAACTGCACGGCCTGAGCCGCACCCTGGTCGCCAACATGATCGTCGGAGTCACCGAGGGCTACCGCAAGAGCCTGGAGATCTCCGGCACCGGTTACCGGGTCACCGCCAAGGGCAAGGACCTCGAGTTCGCGCTCGGGTTCTCGCACCCGGTCACGGTCCCCGCGCCGGACGGCATCACCTTCACGGTGGAGAAGCCGACGCTGTTCCACGTGGCCGGCATCGACAAGCAGCAGGTCGGTGAGGTCGCCGCCAACATCCGGAAGATTCGCCCGCCGGAGCCCTACAAGGGCAAGGGTGTCAAGTACCAGGGCGAGGTCATCCGACGTAAGGCCGGAAAGGCAGGTAAGAAGTGAGCGCCACGCTGCTCAAGCGCCGCCGCGGCGTCGCCGCCAAGCGTGCCGTCGGGCGTGCGCGTCGGCACTTCCGGGTCCGCAAGAGCGTCAACGGCACGCCCGAGCGTCCGCGCCTGGTCGTCACCCGTTCGCTGCGGCACATCGTCGCCCAGATCGTGGACGACACCAAGGGTCACACCCTGGCGTCGGCCTCGACCCTGGACGCCTCGGTGCGCGGCACGGAGGGCGACAAGAGCGCCCTGGCCGGCAAGGTCGGCACCCTGCTCGCCGAGCGGGCCAAGGCCGCTGGCATCTCCAAGGTCGTCTTCGACCGCGGTGGCAACCGGTACGCGGGGCGGGTAGCCGCGCTTGCCGACGCCGCCCGCGAAGCCGGGCTCGAGTTCTGACAATCCCCGTCACGAGAGAAAAGGAAGGCTGCTGATGCCAGGTCAACAGCGCCGTGGCGGCGGGTCCGGTGGCAACGAGGGTGGTCGCCGCGACAACCGCCGTGAGGGCGGCCGCGGAAACGCGCCCGCCGAGAAGACCCCGCACCTTGAGCGGGTCGTCGCGATCAACCGTGTCGCCAAGGTCGTGAAGGGTGGTCGTCGCTTCAGCTTCACCGCCCTGGTGATCGTGGGCGACGGCGACGGCACCGTGGGCGTGGGCTACGGAAAGGCCAAGGAGGTGCCCGCGGCGATCGCCAAGGGTGTCGAGGAGGCCAAGAAGCACTTCTTCAAGGTGCCGCGGATCGGCTCCTCGATCCCGCACCCGGTGCAGGGCGAGGCCGCTGCCGGTGTGGTGCTGCTCAAGCCGGCCTCGGCCGGTACGGGTGTCATCGCCGGTGGCCCGGTGCGTGCCGTGCTGGAGTGCGCGGGCATCCACGACGTGCTCTCCAAGAGCCTCGGGTCGTCGAACCCGATCAACATCGTGCACGCCACCGTGGCTGCGCTGAAGGGGCTCGAGTCCCCTGAGGCCGTGGCCGCGCGTCGGGGCCTGCCGGTGGAGGATGTTGCGCCGGCCGCCATGCTGGCGTCCCGGGCGGGGGTGGCTTCCTGATGGCACGTCTCAAGGTCACCCAGGTCCGGTCCGTGATCGGGACCAAGCACAACCAGCGTGAGTCGCTGCGTTCGCTCGGTCTCAAGCGGATCAACGACGTGGTGGTCAAGGAGGACCGGCCCGAGATTCGCGGGATGATCTTCACGGTGAACCACCTCGTGAAGGTCGAGGAGGTCGAGTAATGACGATCAAGGTCCACCACCTGCGCCCGGCGCCGGGGGCCAAGACCGCCAAGACCCGCGTGGGTCGTGGTGAGGGCTCCAAGGGCAAGACCGCCGGTCGCGGTACCAAGGGTTCCAAGGCCCGTAAGAACATCTCGGCGGCGTTCGAGGGTGGGCAGATGCCCATCCACATGCGACTGCCGAAGCTGAAGGGCTTCAAGAACAAGTTCAAGGTGGTCTTCCAGGTGGTCAACCTGGACCGCCTGGCTGAGCTGTTCCCCAACGGCGGTCAGGTCGGCCCGGCCGAGCTGGTCGAGGCCGGCGCGGTCCGCAAGGGCCAGCCGATCAAGGTTCTCGGTTCCGGGGACCTGGGCGGTGTCTCGCTCCAGATCTCGGCGCACGCCTTCAGTGCGTCGGCCAAGGAGAAGATCGCCGCCGCCGGTGGCTCGGTAACAGAGCTGTAAGCTGCACAAACGCTTGGCGCCCGCCAGTTGATCACAGCTGGCGGGCGCCATGCTCTCAACTCGGGCGTGTGCGCCCGGTAACATCGGATTCGGTTTATGTAGCCGGGCACATCTGCCCGGACCGGGATCGGGCTGTTAGAGTCCCTTCCCAGCATGGAGAATCGGGCACCCTGCCCGACACCACCACCACCCCGATCCGCCTGGGATGCCCGGCGGCCCGCCTCGCGCAGGAGGAAGAAGTTGCTGTCCGCCTTTCTCAGTGCGTTCCGTACGCCTGACCTGCGCAAGAAGCTGCTGTTCACAGTAGGCATCATCGCGATCTACCGGCTCGGCGCCACTCTGCCCAGCCCAGGTGTCTCGTACGGCAACGTGCAGAAGTGCCTCGACACGATCGAGGGCTCCACCGGTGTGCTGAACCTGCTCGACCTCTTCTCGGGCGGCGCACTGCTCCAGCTGTCGGTCTTCGCGCTGGGCATCATGCCCTACATCACCGCGTCGATCATCCTGCAGCTGCTGACGGTGGTGATCCCCCGGCTCGAGCAGCTCCGCAAGGAGGGCCAGGCCGGCCAGGCGAAGATCACCCAGTACACCCGCTACCTGACCCTCGGCCTCGGTGTCCTCCAGGCCTCGGCGTTCGTGGCGCTGGCCCGCTCCGGCCAGCTGTTCAACAACCAGTGCGACGAGTTCCCGATCATCCCGCAGGGCACCGGCATCCCGGACTGGCTGACGCTGTCCATCCTGGTGATGACGATGACCGCGGGTACCGGCGTGGTCATGTGGCTCGGTGAGCTGATCACCGACCGCGGCGTCGGCAACGGCATGTCCGTCCTGATCTTCACCTCGATCGCCGCCCGGCTCCCCAGCGAGGGCTGGCGGATCAAGGAGAGCCAGGGCTGGTTCAAGTTCTTCCTCGTCATCGCTCTGGTGCTGGTGGTCATCACCGCGGTCACCTTCATCGAGCAGGCCCAGCGCCGCATCCCGGTGCAGTACGCCAAGCGCATGATCGGCCGGCGGATGTACGGCGGCACCTCGACCTACATCCCGCTGAAGGTCAACCAGGCGGGTGTCATCCCGGTCATCTTCGGTTCGTCGCTGCTCTACCTGCCGCAGCTGGCGCTCCAGTTCTTCGACCAGAACGACCCGGGCAAGACCCAGGCGTGGATCCAGAACAACCTGGTCGACCCGACCAGCCCGATCTACATCTCGGTCTACTTCCTGCTGATCATCTTCTTCACCTACTTCTACGTCTCGATCACGTTCAACCCGACCGAGGTCGCGGACAACATGAAGAAGTACGGCGGCTTCGTGCCGGGCATCCGCCCCGGCAAGCCCACCGCCGACTACCTGGACTTCATCCTCAGCCGCATCACCCTGCCGGGGGCGCTGTACCTCGCGATCATCTCGATCCTGCCGAACTTCTTCTTCATCTGGCTGGACCGGCAGCAGTACCTCAACTTCCCGTTCGGTGGTACCGCTGTGCTGATCATGGTTGGTGTTGCTCTCGAGACCAGCAAGCAGATCGAGAGCCAACTGATGCAGCGGAACTACGAAGGGTTCCTGCGGTAGATGAGACTGGTTCTGGTTGGCCCGCCTGGCGCGGGCAAGGGCACACAGGCAGAGTTCATCGCCGCGCACCTGTCCGTTCCGAAGATCTCGACCGGGGACATCTTCCGGGCCAACGTTTCGCAGGGCACGCCGTTGGGCGTCGAGGCCAAGCGGTACATGGACGCCGGCAAGCTGGTCCCGGACGAGGTCACCATCAACATGGTCCGGGACCGGCTCGCCGAGCCGGACACCGCCGAGGGCTTCCTGCTCGACGGCTTCCCTCGGACCACCCCGCAGGCCGCGGCCCTGGACAAGCTCCTGGCCGACCTGGGCACCGCTCTGGACATCGTGCTGGAGCTGGTGGTCGATGACGACGAGGTGATCCGGCGGCTGTCCGGCCGGCGCACCTGCCGGGGTTGCGGCAAGATCTGGCACGTCGAGTTCGACGCGACCAGCCGGGAAGGCATCTGCGACAGGTGCGGCGCCGAGTTGTTCCAGCGGGACGACGACAAGCCGGAGACCATCGCGGCGCGGCTGCGGGAGTACGCGGACAAGACCGCGCCGTTGGTGGACTACTACGGCGCTCAGGGCAAGCTGGTCGGCATAGACGCCACGGGCCCGGTGGAGGACGTCACGGTCCGCGCGATCGACGCCCTGCGCTCCTACGGGAGCTGACCGCCGTCGGCTGACCGCCACCCGGATAGAGTGCGAACAGCGGGGTACGCTCGGCGTGCCCCGCTGTTCGTGGCAACGAAAGGTATCGCCTCCATGCGTTGTCCCCAGCTGGACATCCAGCTGAAAACCCCCGAGCAGATCGAGAAGATGCGAGCCGCCGGCCTGGTGGTCGCGGAGGCGCTTCGCAGGATGCGGGAAGCGGTCGCGCCCGGGGTGACCACGGCCGATCTGGACGCGATCGCCGAGTCGACGATCCGTGAGGCGGGTGCCGTCCCGTCCTTCAAGGGCTACCACGGGTTCCCGGCGTCGATCTGCTCGTCGGTGAACGAGCAGATCGTGCACGCCATCCCGTCGCCGGAGCAGGCGTTGGCCGAGGGGGATCTGATCTCGATCGACTGCGGTGCGGTGCTCGACGGCTGGCATGGCGACGCGGCGATCACCGTCGGCGTGGGCGAGGTCGATCCGGCGCTGCTGCGGATGGCGACGGTCGCCGAGGACGCCATGTGGGCCGGAATCGCCGCCGCCGCCCGGGGCGCCGCCAGCGGCAAGGGCCGGCTGACCGACATCTCGCACGCGGTGGAGAACGCGGTACGCAAGGGCGGCCGGTACGGCATCGTCGACGGTTACGGCGGTCACGGCATCGGCACCGAGATGCACCAGGACCCGCACGTGCTCAACCACGGCCGGCCGGGCAAGGGACCCCGACTGGTGCCGGGCATGGCGCTTGCCATCGAGCCGATGATCACCATGGGTTCCCCGCGTACCGTCGAGTTGGCCGACGGGTGGACGGTAGTCACCCGGGACGGCTCGCGGGCCGCGCACGTCGAGCACACCATGGCGCTGCTGCCCGACGGGGTGTGGGTGCTGACCGCCCCCGATGGTGGCCGGGGCCGCCTCGGTGACCTGGTCACCGCCCGCCAGCCGAGCAACGCGCCGTCCGCCTGAGTCGCGCCCGAGCCAAGGACCCCGACCCACCTTCGATCGAGTGCCGGGTGGGCGGACTGGCGGGCCGGTGGCATGCTTGCCCGCATGGATGGGCGTGACGGGATGCGGGCAGCGGACGCCGACCGTCAGGTCATCGCCGATCGGCTGCGGGTCGCGCTCGACGAGGGCCGGCTGAACCTGCACGAGTACGACGAGCGACTCCAGCGGGCGTACGCCGCTCGTACCTACGCCGACCTGGACGACCTGGTGCGTGATCTGCCGGCGGCGGGTGCGGTGGCACCGACGCCGGGTGCGGTGCCTGCGCAGCGGGCGGCCGACGGTGCGGTATCGGCGTCGGACGGAGCGGTACCGGCGTCGGACGGCGCCGCCGACCGGACGGTGACCGTGCGCTGGCTGGTCGAGGTCTGGGAGCCGTGGCTGAAGACTGTCGGGATCGTGGTGGCGATCTGGGCGGTGACCTCCTTCGCCTCCCGCGACCTGCTTTACTTCTGGCCCGCCTGGGTGGCCGCGCCGTGGGGTGCGATCCTGCTGGTCCAGACCGTCACCGGGCTGGTCGGCGGCGAGCCCCGGCGGTGGGCGGCAGAGCGGGAGCGCCGCCGGCAGCGGCGGGCCGAGAAGAGGGCCGTCAAGCGGGACCGCAAGGCCGCCCGTCACCTGCCGCACCATGGCCGGCGATCGGCGGGCGGAACCGAGGCCCTGGCCGACGCGCAAGGGCCGCAGCATGACCTGGGTCACCAGGCGACCGAGCCGGGCCCGGTGCCGCAGCAGCCGGAGGGGAATGCCTGAAAGGCACGTTTGTCGTGCCGGTCCGGGCGTATTGGCCGGTCGGTTTGGCGACGGCGTGCATGCGGGCGTACACTTTCTGATCGGCGCACAGCGTCCACTCCGCCATGCCCACCAAGCGCTTCGGTGGGACGCGGAGCCGCGGCTGGCGCGGGTCAACTGATCATGATCAGCACCCGTGTAAGGCGTTGTGAGCCGGTCCGGAGTAACCGACGTCAGGACAGCGGAGGACATGCCGAAAAAAGACGGAGCCATCGAGATCGAAGGTCGGGTCATCGAGCCCCTGCCGAACGCCATGTTCAGGGTGGAGCTCGCCAACGGCCACAAGGTGCTGGCTCACATCAGCGGCAAGATGCGGCAGCACTACATCCGTATCCTGCCGGAGGATCGGGTCGTCGTGGAACTCTCGCCGTACGACCTGACCCGCGGGCGCATCGTCTACCGCTACAAGTAGTCCTGACGACGGCCGGAAACGTCCCGTGTCCGTCTTCGACGTCCGGTGTCGCGCCTCGTGGTGCCGGGCCAGATGGGAAGTAAGGCAACCGTGAAGGTCAAGCCGAGCGTCAAGAGGATCTGCAACAAGTGCCGGGTTATCCGCCGGCACGGCCGGGTCATGGTCATCTGCACCGACCCGCGCCACAAGCAGCGCCAGGGCTGATCGTCACGGCCGACCGGTGACCACCGGTCGGCCGAGGGCGTGATCCGGGCCGCAGATCCAGCCAGCACATCACACATGCTCGTCCCAGCCGCGAGCGGTGCGCAGCGCGTACTTTCTCGTGGTTGACCCCCGGTCGGAGGCCGGGGCCCGCTTGGGCAGCGACCGAACCGCGTCGCCGGCGCATCACGCGCCGGAGGGACAGGTCGGTCGGTAGCGGGGTGGGACGGGTCCACACCTCCGCGAGACAACACAAGGAGTACGCCCACAGATGGCACGTCTAGTCGGCGTCGACCTCCCCCGCGAGAAGCGGCTGGAGATCGCGCTCACCTACATCTTCGGCGTGGGTCGCACCCGCGCTCTGGAGACGCTCGCTGCCACCGGCATCTCGCCGGACAAGCGCGCCCGGGACCTCACGGACGAGGAGCTGGTCCAGCTCCGTGACCACATCGAGGCCAACTACAAGGTTGAAGGCGACCTGCGCCGCGAGGTCGCCGCTGACATCCGCCGCAAGGTCGAGATCGGCTGCTACGAGGGCATCCGGCACCGCCGGGGTCTGCCCGTCCGTGGCCAGCGGACCCGTACCAACGCCCGCACCCGCAAGGGCCCGAAGCGGACGGTCGCCGGCAAGAAGAAGCCCGGCAAGAAGTAATTCTCTTTCACCGGAGTGCGGGTCCGGGTCTGCCCAGGTAGGCCAGGCCGCAACCCGTGCCGGGAAGTCAACTAGGAGCGCACAGACTTATGCCACCGAAGGCTCGTGCCGGGGCCGCTGTAAAGAAGGTCCGGCGCAAGGAACGCAAGAACGTCGCCCACGGGCAGGCGCATATCAAGAGCACCTTCAACAACACCATCGTGTCCATCACGGACCCGACCGGTGCCGTCATCTCCTGGGCCTCCGCGGGCCAGGTCGGCTTCAAGGGTTCGCGCAAGTCGACCCCGTTCGCCGCCCAGCTGGCCGCCGAGGCCGCTGCGCGTCGGGCCATGGAGCACGGCATGCGCAAGGTCGACGTGTTCGTCAAGGGCCCCGGCTCCGGCCGGGAGACCGCCATCCGTTCGCTGCAGGCGGTGGGCCTGGAGGTCGGGCAGATCTCCGACGTCACCCCGCAGCCGCACAACGGATGCCGTCCGCCGAAGCGTCGTCGGGTCTGAGAGGTTAGAGAGAGATGGCTCGTTACACCGGTGCTGACTGCCGCCGTTGCCGGCGGGAGAAGATGAAGCTGTTCCTCAAGGGCAGCAAGTGCGATGGTCCGAAGTGCCCGTTCGAGTCCCGGCCGTTCCCGCCCGGGCAGCACGGCCGCGGCCGCACCAAGGAGACGGAGTACCTGCTCCAGCTCCGTGAGAAGCAGAAGGCTCGCCGGGTCTACGGCGTGCTGGAGAAGCAGTTCCGCGGTTACTACGAGGAGGCCGTGGCCAAGCAGGCCAAGACCGGTGAGGTCCTCCTGCAGATCCTCGAGTCGCGGCTGGACAACGTGGTCTACCGGGCTGGCTACGCCAAGTCCCGGGACATGGCCCGTCAGCTGGTCAAGCACGGTCACTTCACGGTGAACGGCAAGAAGGTCGACATCCCGTCGTACCGCGTCAGTGCACACGACATCATCGAGGTTCGGGCGAAGAGCAAGGAGCTCACCCCGTTCATCGTGGCTCAGGCCGAGGCCGGTTCGAAGACCGTGCCGGCGTGGCTGGAGGCCATCCCGAGCCAGATGAAGGTTCTCGTGCACTCGCTCCCGGCCCGCCAGGTGATTGACACCCAGGTCCAGGAGCAGCTGATCGTCGAGCTCTACTCCAAGTAAGGGCTCGTTGCGGTGGTCCGCCCGGCGACGGGCGGGCCACCGGAACAGTTTGTGTCGTGGGCGTCATATGGCGGGCGCCCCGGAAGAGAAGAGAAGACATGCTCATCAGCCAGCGACCGACCCTCTCCGAGGAGTCGATCAACGAGACCCGGTCCCGGTTCACCATCGAGCCGCTGGAGCCGGGCTTCGGCTACACCCTGGGCAACTCGCTGCGGCGTACGCTGCTGTCGTCCATCCCGGGTGCGGCGGTCACCTCGATCAAGATCGACGGTGTGCTGCACGAGTTCACCACGATCCCCGGCGTCAAGGAGGACGTGGTCGAGCTCGTCATGAACATCAAGGAGCTCTGCGTCAGCTCCGAGCACGACGAGCCGGTCAGCATGTACCTGCGCAAGCAGGGCCCGGGCGACGTGACCGCCGGCGACATCCAGCCCCCGGCCGGTGTCTCGGTGCACAACCCGGACCTGAAGCTCGCCACCCTCAACGGCAAGGGCCGGCTCGACATGGAGCTGACCGTCGAGCGGGGTCGTGGCTACGTCACGGCGGCGCAGAACAAGCAGGCGGGCGCGGAGATCGGCCGGATCCCGGTCGACTCGATCTACTCGCCGGTGCTCAAGGTGACGTACCGCGTCGAGGCGACCCGTGTCGAGCAGCGGACCGACTTCGACCGGCTGATCATCGACGTCGAGACCAAGCCGTCGATGGGCCCGCGTACCGCGCTGGCCTCGGCCGGTTCGACGCTGGTGGAGCTGTTCGGGCTGGCCCGGGAGCTGGACGAGACGGCGGAGGGCATCGACATCGGCCCGTCGCCGCAGGACGCGCAGCTGGCGGCGGACCTGGCCCTGCCGATCGAGGAGCTGGACCTCACCGTCCGCTCCTACAACTGCCTCAAGCGCGAGGGCATCAACTCCGTTGGTGAGCTCATCGGGCGTACCGAGGCCGACCTTCTCGACATCCGCAACTTCGGCCAGAAGTCGATCGACGAGGTCAAGATGAAGCTCGCCGGGATGGGTCTGGGGCTGAAGGACTCGGCTCCGAACTTCGACCCGGCGCACGTCGTGGACGCCTTCGGCGAGGCCGACTACGACACCGACGACTACCGCGAGACCGAGCAGCTCTAGTCCGCGCTGCCGCCACACCTGAGGAGCACCAAGCATGCCCACGCCCACCAAGGGCCCCCGCCTCGGCGGCAGCCCCGCGCACGAGCGGCTGATGCTGGCCAACCTGGCCACCGCGCTGTTCCAGCACGGCAAGATCCAGACCACCGAGACGAAGGCCCGGCGGCTGCGTCCGCTGGCCGAGCAGCTCATCACCAAGGCCAAGCGCGGCGACCTCGCCTCGCGTCGGCGGGTACTGGGCGTCGTCAAGGACAAGGACGTGGTCTACTCCCTGTTCGACCAGATCGCGCCGCGGTACGCCAACCGCAACGGTGGCTACACCCGGATCGTGAAGACCGGTCCGCGCAAGGGTGACGCCGCTCCGATGGCGATCATCGAGCTGGTCGAGGAGCTGCAGGTCACCGAGCCGACGGCGAACCGCAAGACCGCCGCCCGCAAGGCCGCCCAGCAGGACAAGGTCGAGGCGCTCGCCCCGGCCGAGGAGGCCCCGGCCGCGCGTTCGGCCGACCAGGACTCCGAGGCTCCGGTGTCGGCGTCCGGTGACACCGCCGCCGCCCGCGAGGACAGCGACCTGGCCACCGAAGAAGGCAAGGCCTGATCCAGGCCGTCGTCGGGCCCGGCATCCCCACGGGGTGCCGGGCCCGAGTCGTCTTGAGGGAGGTACGACGTGGACGAGCGGGTCCGGCTACGGCTGGATGTCGCGTACGACGGCACGGACTTCTCCGGCTGGGCCGCCCAGCCGGATCGGCGTACGGTCGCCGGGGTCCTGGTGGAGACGCTGGATCTGGTGCTCGGTGCCGGGACCGCGACCGGGTTGACGGTGGCTGGTCGTACCGATGCCGGGGTGCACGCCTCCGGGCAGGTCTGTCACCTCGATCTGCCCGTGGAGGTCTGGCGCGAGCACGAGGGCCGGCTGCTGCGCCGGCTGGCCCGGCTGCTGCCGGGCGATGTGCGGGTCCGGGCGATGACCGAGGTGCCGGCCAGCTTCGACGCACGCTTCTCCGCCACCTTCCGGCGGTACGAGTACCGGGTCACCGACGCCCCGTGGGGTGCCGAGCCGCTGCGTCGACACGAGGTGCTGGCCTGGCCGCGCCCGCTCGACACCGATCTGCTCGCCGCCGCCTCCGCCGGGCTGGTGGGGGAGCACGACTTCGCCGCGTACTGCCGACGCAAGGAGAACGCCACCACGTTGCGGGAGGTGACCCGGCTGGACTGGCGGCGTGAACCGGACGGGATCCTGGTCGCCACCGTGCAGGCCGACGCGTTCTGCCAGGCGATGGTGCGCAGCCTGGTCGGCGCGATGCTGGTCGCCGGGGACGGCCGCCGACCCGTGGAGTGGCCGGCCGGCCTGCTGACGCGGCGGGAACGGTCCAGCGAGGTGACCGTCGCGCCCGCGCACGGGTTGACCCTGGTGGCGGTGGGCTACCCGGACGATCCGGCCGAGTACGCGCGCCGTGCCGAGGCGACCCGACGGTTGCGGGTGCCGGCCGACGCCTGAGGCTCAGTCCTCGTCGGACCCGTCCTGACGTCCGGTGCCGTCGGTGGGCTCGGGCGAGGGCTGGTTTGCGACACCGCCGTTGGCCCGCCGTTCCAGCACGTCCCGGTTGAGGTGCAGTTCGAGCATGTCGAAGAGGATCTCGCGGACGGCCGTGTCACCGGAGCGGATGGTCGCGCCGTCCGCGCGGGAGACCACCGCGTACGCGACGTAGTGGCCGCGTACCTGCCAGCCGACGCGGGCGGGGGCGGTGGCGATGGCGTCGGTGCCGTCACCGGCCGGCATGCCGCGGAAGCGGCCCTCCCGCTCGTCGAGCACCTGGCGGATCCGGTCGCGGGCCCGTTCGGCGCTGGACCTGTCGGTCAGGTTGAACAGGCCGGTGGTGACCAGGTGTTCCTGGTCGGGGGCGCGCAGGGTGGCCCGGACGACCTGGTTGCAGCCGAGCCGCACGAGCAGATCCGCGACCTCGCCGGTGGCCGCCACCGGGCAGCTCGCGCTCGACTGGGTGCGCAGCACCTCGTACCCGTTCTGGCTGTCGCCGATCGCCAGGGTGCTGCTGGGGAAGACTTCCCGGGCGGTCAGCGGTGCCTGGTCGGTGTCGCGGGAGTCGAGGTCGCTCGCCTGGGTCGGATCCGTGCCCGGGGTGTTGTCCGGTGTGGTGTTCGGGGCGGCCTGCTGGCCGATCAGCTGCCGGCCGTCGAGCAGCGCGGCACCGGCCAGACCACAGAGGGCGAGCAGCACCAACGCGGCGGCGCCACCGATCAGCACCTGCCAGGTGCGGCCACCGCCGCGACGTGGCGGTGGCGCGGTGGCGGCCTCCTGCGGTGCGGGTACGGCGGCGGGCAGGTCGTACTGGGCCGTCGGAGCGGCCTCGTAGTTCGGAGCGGCCTCGTAGTGCGGCACCGCGTCCTGCACCGGCGGGGAGGCTGCTGTCGACGTCCCCGACGAGGGCAGCACCAGCTGGTTGGGCCGGGGCAACGACGGCGCGGGGAAGCGCGACGGCGACGGGCCGGCCGGCACCGCACCGGCTGCGGGCGGTGGCTGCCCCTCGGAGTCGTCGTCCCGGTACGGGACGAAGGCGTCCTCATCGGAGTCGTACCGATATACCATGCCGTCCAGAGTAGGGACTTTTATCCCTTTAGTAGGTTTTTCTGGGAAAACGAGCGGCGGGTCGTGTCGCCGCCGGGGGACTCCGTCCCGTCGGGCGGGTCGAGGCCGGTGCGAGAATGACCGGCGTGACCGGGGACCATTACTTCACCACCGCACCGAGCGCATCCGCCCACCCGCGCGAGGTGCAGTTCGCCGTCGCCGGCCGCGAGTTCACCCTGGCCTCGGCGTCCGGGGTGTTCTCGGCGACCCGCCTCGATCCGGGTACCGCCGTGCTGCTGCGCAAGGCCGACCTGCCGCCCGCCACGACCGAGGGCGCCCTGCTCGACCTCGGCTGCGGCTTCGGTCCGATCAGCTGCGTGCTCGCGACCGTCGCACCGACGGCGACGGTGTGGGGGGTGGACGTCAACGAGCGGGCCCGGGAACTCACCGCCGCCAACGCGGACCGCCTGGGTCTCGCCGACCGCCTGCGGGTGGCCGCACCCGAGGACGTACCCGCCGACCTGGCCTTCACCCAGATCTGGTCCAACCCGCCCATCCGACCGGGCAAGGACGAGCTGCACGCGCTGCTGTTGCGCTGGCTGCCGCGGTTGACCCCGGACGGGGTGGCCTGGCTGGTGGTCGGTCGCCACCTCGGCGGTGACTCGCTGCACCGCTGGCTGGTCGAGCAGGGCTGGCAGGTGGAACGGCACGCCAGCCAGAAGGGCTTCCGGGTGCTTCGCGTCACGCGGTGAGCCGCCGACGCCGGTAATCGGTTGGCTCCTCCGTCGGGCTCCGGGAGGATGCCCGCGTGGGATACGTGGACGTGGCAGCGGTCGGGTACGTCCTGCCGGACGGGCGGGAACTCTTCGCCGACGTGTCGTTCCGGGTCGGTGAGGGTGCCAAGGTGGCACTGGTCGGGCCGAACGGCGCCGGCAAGACGACGTTGCTGCGGATGGTCGCCGGTGACCTGCCGGTGCGCGCCGGCACCATCGCGCGTACCGGTGGGTTGGGCGTGATGCGCCAGTTCATCGGCATGATCGGGGACGAGTCGACGCTTGCCGACCTGGCGTTGTCGCTCGCCCCGCCACCGCTGCGCGAGGCCGGTCGCCGACTCGCCGAGACCGAGGCGGCCATGCGCGCGGCCGAGCTGCGCGGCAAGTACAGCAACGCCGCCGGCAAGGCCCAACTGGCGTACGCGGACGCGCTGGCCGCCTGGGGCGAGACCGGCGGGTACGACGCGGAGGTCCTCTTCGACACCGTCGCCACCATCGTCCTGGGCCTGCCCTGGGACACCGCCCGGCAGCGACCGGTACGCACCCTCTCCGGCGGTCAGCAGAAGCGCTTCTCGTTGGAGTTGCTGCTGCGCGGCACCGACGAGGTGCTGCTGCTCGACGAGCCGGACAACTTCCTCGACGTGCCCGGCAAACGGTGGCTGGAGGCGCGGCTGCGCGAATCCGGCAAGTCGGTGCTCTACGTCTCGCACGACCGGGAGTTGCTGGCGCACACCGCCGACCGGGTGGTTGCCGTGGAGGGCGGCAGCGCCTGGGTGCATCCGGGTGGCTTCGCGAGCTGGCACGAGGCTCGGATGGCCCGGCACGCCCGCCTCGACGAGCAGCGCCGCCGCTGGGACGAGGAGCACCAGAAGCTGCGTGAGCTGATGCTGATGTACAAGCAGAAGGCCGCGTACAACGACGGGTTGGCCTCGCGCTACCAGGCCGCACAGACCCGGTTGCGCAAGTTCGAGGAGGCCGGGCCGCCGCCCGTACCGCCGAAGGACCAGGACATCCGGATGCGCCTGACCGGCGGACGGACCGGCAAACGCGCGTTGGTCTGCGAGCAGTTGGAGCTCGACGGCCTGACCTACCCGTTCGACCTGGAGGTCTGGTACGGCGACCGGGTCGCGGTGCTCGGTGCCAACGGCACCGGCAAGTCGCACTTCCTGCGGCTGCTGGCGCGCGGTGGCACGGACCCCGATCCGGCCAACCCGCCGGTCGACGGCGCGGCGGCGCTCGCACCGGTGGCGCACGGCGGTGTCGCGCGGCTCGGTGCCCGGGTGCGTCCCGGGCACTTCTCGCAGACCCATGACCGTCCCGAGCTGACGGCGAAGACCCTTGTCGAGATCCTCTGGCGCGGTGACGAGCACCGGGACGGCATGGACCGGCACGCGGCGATGGCGGCGCTGAGCCGGTACGAACTCGCCGGTCAGGGCGACCAGCGCTTCGGCACCCTCTCCGGTGGGCAGCAGGCCCGTTTCCTGGTGTTGCTGCTGGAGCTGTCCGGGGCGACCCTGCTGCTGCTCGACGAGCCCACCGACAACCTCGACCTGGCCTCCGCCGAGGCGCTGGAGGCCGGCCTGGCCGCCTTCGCCGGCACGGTGCTCGCGGTCACCCACGACCGCTGGTTCACCCGCACCTTCGACCGGTTCCTGCTGTTCCGCGGCGACGGCGAGGTGGTCGAGACCGACGAACCGGTGTGGGACGTCGGTTGACGGTGGCCGCCCCGGGTCACCGTCCGGTGAGGCCGCCCGGCCGCCGAGCCTGCGGCATATGGTGATCTCGTGAGTGAGATGACCTATCGCCGGTTGGGCGACTCCGGGCTCGTGGTGTCCGCTGTGGGGATCGGCTGCAACAACTTCGGCCGCAAACTCGACCTCGACGGCACCCGCGCGGTGGTCGACGCGGCTCTCGACGTCGGGATCAACTTCTTCGACACCGCCGACATCTACGGCGAGCCGCACGGCGCGTCGGAGACGCAACTCGGTGCCGCCCTCAAGGGCCGCCGCGACGACGTGGTGCTGGCGTCCAAGTTCGGCATGTCGATGAGTGGCGCCAACGGGCGGGACTTCGGCGTACGCGGCTCACGGCGGTACGTGATGCGGGCGGTGGAGGCGTCGTTGCGCCGACTGGACACCGACCACATCGACCTGTACCAGTTCCACGAGCCGGATCCGGGCACCCCGATCGATGAGACCCTCGCCGCCCTGGACGACCTGGTCCGCGACGGCAAGGTGCGCTACCTGGGCAACTCCAACTTCGCCGGCTGGCAGATCGCCGACGCCGACTGGACGGCCAAGACTCGCGGGCTGACTCGCTTCGTCAGCGCGCAGAACAACTACAGCCTGCTCAACCGGGACGCCGAGATCGAGGTGCTGCCCGCCTGTGAACGCTTCGGGCTCGGCATGCTGCCGTTCTTCCCGCTGGCCAACGGGCTGCTCACCGGCAAGTACAAGCGTGGCGAGGCGCCGCCGGCCGGTAGCCGGCTGGCCGGTGGCGGCCGGTACGCCCAGCGGCTCGCCGCCGCCGACTGGGACACCATCGAGGCCATCGAGGCGTACGCCGCCGAGCGTGGCGTACCCATGTTGCACGTGGCAATCGGCGGGCTGGCCGCCCAACCGTCGGTGGCCTCGGTCATCGCCGGAGCGACCACGCCCGAGCAGGTACGCGCCAACGCGGCGGCCGGGTCCTGGCAGCCCACCGACGCCGACCTCAAGGCGCTGCGCGAGGTGCTCGACCGCCGCTAGCGGCCAGCGAAACGACACGGGACGCGGAACGGCCCGGCACGCGTGATGCGTGCCGGGCCGTATCCGTCGACGCTGGTTACGGTCGGCGGCGACGCCGGCCGAGCAGCGGTGCGGTCAACGCCACCACGATGAGCGTGGCGACACCGAGCCCGACCGCCCACCACCAGCCGGGTGCCGTGCCGTCGCCGCCACGGTCGGCCCGCGCCGGTTCGGCGTCCCGGTTCTCGGCGACGGGCACCACCGGCGGCGGCTGCGCCACCCGTGCCTGCACCTTCGCCGATGCCGTGCCGGAGTAGGGCGCGGCCGGCTTCACCCGCACCTTCCACTCGCCGGGAGAGAGGATCGGGCCGGTGGTGTAGAAGCCCTGTCCCTCGGCGGCCGGTTCCAACTGCACCGGGCCGACCGTGCGGCCCTCCGAGCCGGTGGCGGTGAGCACCAACCGGACCGCCTTGTCCAGGTAGTGACCGTCGGCGTAGGTGGCCTGGATGGTCACCCCGTCGGCACCGTCACCGGCCACCGTCAGCTTGAGCTTGTTGTTGTGCGCCGCCGCCGGGTTCGCGGCGAGGACCGCCAGGAGCAGAGCGGCGATCATGGCGGTGGCCACCGTCCGGATCCGGGTCACGGTGCCTCCTCACGTCGTTGAGCGGGGCCCCGCCCGGACGATGCCGGGCGGGGGCCCACTGATCACAGGCGACGGCCGGGTGCGAGCCGGGTGGGGTCGTCACCGAGGCGTCCAGCGCCCTTGACGGACTTGCCGTCATTGGCCTTGACGCCCGCCGTGCTGGCCGTGCCGCCGAGCCGGACGATCATCGCGTCGGCGTCCCGGATCAGCACTTCCCGGATCTCCGCCTCGGCGACCAGCTTGGTGTCGGCGGCAAGGTCACGGAACTTGATCAGCTCCTTGATGGCCTTGTCGTCCTTGCCCTTGGCCTCCTCCTTGCGGACCTTCTCGAGCTGCTTCGACAACTGGTCGTACGCCTTGTTGGACAGGCGTCCGGTCGCCTTGAACCGGTCCAGCAGGTTCTGCATGTCCCGGAACGAGGTGGTGACGAAGAACCGGACCGACGCGGTGGTGGCGTTACCCGCCTTGTCGGTCGCGGTCACGGTCAGCTCGTGCAGACCCAACGGCAGCTCGTACATCGCCTGCAGCGTGCCGCTGGCGTACGGCTGGCCGTTGAGCGTGCCGACCACGGTGGCGATGCCGGAGGTCGGGTCGACCGCCTGCCAGGACACGCGCACGTCCTGGCTGTCACCGTAGAGCTGACCGTCGGCGATGCCGGAGACCAGCAGGGTCGGCTTGGTGCCGTCGATGCGTACCACCGCGGACTTCAACGTCTCGACGTTGCCGACCTTGTCGGTGGCCCGGTACAGCAGCTCGTGGGTGCCGTCGCCGGTGATCTCCACCGGCTCGGTGTACGGCGTCCACGCGCCACCGTCGAGCGACCACTCCAGCAGCTGCACCCCGGAACCGGCGTCGGTCGAGGTGAGCACCACCGGGATGGTGCCGTTGTGCCAGCCCTCGTCGTTCGCCGGAGCGAACGACGCGGTGCTGACCGGCGCGGTGGTGTCGATCCGGACGGTGACCGTCTTCGTCTCCTCCACGTTGCCGGCCTCGTCGACGGAGCGGAACCGCAGCTCGTGCTCGCCGTCTCCGGTCACCTGCACCGGGTCGGTGTAGGCGGTCCACTCGGTGGCCTCGCCGAGCTGGTACTCGGTGCGGGCCACCCCGCTGCCGCCCTCGGAATCGGTGGCGGACAGCGTGACGGTCACCGGACCGGTGTGCCAGCCCTCGACCGGCGTACCGGACACCTCGGCGGTGGTCACCGGAGCCACGGTGTCGCTCGGCACCTCCTCCGCGGAGAACCGGAAGTAGTCGAACGACGCCACCTTCGAGGCGGTCTGGTTGCCGCTGAGGGTGAACACGCCCACCTTCGGGGTCGCCCCCACGGCCGCGTTGACCAGTTCGGTCAATGCCGTCCAGGTGGTGCCGTCCGCCGAGTACGACGCGGTGAAGGTGTCACCGGTGCGGGACACCCGCAGGGACCACTCGGACGAGGTCAGGTTCTCCGCACCCGGCTGCGGGTCCTGGATCACCCCGTCGATCTCGCTGCGGAACTCGATCCGCCGCGTCACCGGCTGACCGGCCTGGTTGTCCACGACGAAGTCGAACTTGAGGTAGTTGTCGTCGTCGCCGTACACGATCAGACCCGCCTGCTGGTACTGCTCGTCCAGCAGACTGCCGTCGATCCTGGTCTCCATCGTCCAGTCGCCGGTCGGGGCGTTCTGCAGGATGAAGTTCGTCGGATCGGTGTTGTTGGTGCCGTAGATGTCGCCGTTGGGCACGTCGACGTAGAGCTTCCCGCCGCTGACCCGGTAGGCGCTCGGGTCCTCCCGCAGGATCGCGTTCCACCGGCACTTGTCAAGCGAGATGCCGTCGAACTCGTCGGACGGGTCGACCGGCCCGGCCGGGGAGTCCGGCGTCACCTGGAACCAGTCGAACACGGCATCCACGACGGGGGCGTCGGTGCCACCGTTGAGGGCGAACAGGCCGATCCGCGGGTTCTCGATGCCGGCCAGCGCGGCGGACCGCCCGACCGGGCTGAAGGTCTGCCCGTCGGCCGACATCTCCGCGGTCAGGTTGGTGCCGTCGCTGCTGAGCCGCAGGTAGACGGTGTCACCGTCCGGTGCGGCGACGTTGTCGGCACTGTCGTTGCGCGGCGTGCCGGCAGTCTCCCGGAGGAACTCCACCCGCCGGCTGCCGTTGTAGAGCAGGTCGACCTTGGCGTAGTTGTCGTCGTCGCCGTAGATGATCAGACCGGCCTGCTGGTAGGTCGCCGTCACCGGGACAGTGACCTTCGTGGTCGCCTGCCAGGCACCCGACGGTGCCGGCTGGAGCACCAGGTTGGTGGCGTCGTTGCGGTCGCCGTAGAGGTCGCCGACCCCGGTGGGCAGGCGCAGCGCACCGTCGGAGACGGAAAGCAGCTGGTTCTCCCGGACCACGCTGGTCCACCGGTCGCGGTTGAGCGTGTCGCCGGTGAAGTCGTCCGAACGCGCCCCGAGGCAGGAGGTGTTCGGCGATTCGATCCGGACCGGCACGGTCGCGTACGACCGGGCACCCCGGCTGTCGGTCACCGTCAGGGTGGCGGTGAAGTTGCCGGGCGCGGCGTAGGTGTGCTCGGCGTTGAGCGTGTCGGCCGTACCGCCGTCACCGAAGTCCCACTCGTACGTCAGCGGGGTGTCGCCCTCGGGGTCGGTGGCCGTACCGCTGAACGCGACGGTGAGCGGCGCGGTGCCGCTGGTCGGCGTGGCGTTGGCGGTGACGACCGGCGGAGCGTTGTCGGTGACACCCTTGCCGAGGAAGTCGATCCAGTTGACGTTGAACAGGCTCGCCGTGCCGCCGGCCGGGTCGCGGGCGACGAAGAACAGCTTGCCGTTCGAGTCGGCGTCGGCGGGAACCTCGGCGGTGACGTCGGTGTACGACTGCCAGTCTCCGGTCCCCGGTACGACGACCGAGGTGACAAGCGGACCGTCGGCCGCACCGGCGCGGACCTCGAGCCGACCGCCGGAGTTGGCCGAGGCCACCCGGAAGCGGATCGACTCGATGCCGGTCAGGCTGGCCGGCTCGACCGACCACCAGTCGCCGTCCTCGATGAAGCCGATGTTGTCACCACCGCCTGCGGTGTCCCCGGTGGCCTCCTTGGCCACACCCGGGTCGCCGCTGCCGGTGCCGTCGGCCAGCCGGCCGGTGTTGGAGTAGTACTCGGCCTGCTTGCGCTTGGGCTGGAGGATCTCCAGGGCCCGGCCGGTCAGCGGGTTGGCCCCACCGGAGCCACCCTTGTCGGTGTAGGTCGCCTCCAGCACGGTGAAGACGTTCGCCTCGGCGCCGTGTCCGGCGGCGAGCTGGGTCTGCACCACACCCTCGCAGCCGGTGTGCTGCTCCAGCGGGTGGGCGTGCTCGTCGTGACCGAGGAGCACCTGGAGTTCCACGTCGGCGCAGTCGATCTCGCCGTCCTCCGGGTCGGTCACCTTGATGGTGTACTTGACCTGGTCACCCCAGTCGAAGAAGCCGCCGTCCGGCGGGAACTCGATGGTGACAGTCGGTACGGTGTTGCCGACCGTGACCGGCACGTTCGCCACCGCGGTGCGCCCCTTGGGGTTGGTCACGGTGAGCTGGGCGTTGTAGTTGCCCGCCGAGGCGTACGTGTGGGTGGGGTTGGCCACGTCGGAGCTGTTGCCGTCACCGAACGTCCAGGCGTAGGTCAGCTCGCCACCGTCCGGGTCACGCGAGCCGGCGCTGGAGAAGCTGACGGTCAGCGGAGCCGGCCCGGAGGTCGGGTTGGCGCTGCCCACGGCGATCGGAGCCCGGTCACCGGCGATGTAGTCGATCCGGTAGACCCCGGAGTTGTCGTTGTTGCCGCCGAAGCCGCTGCC